>NZ_QPEX01000027.1 GCF_003335505.1 Bremerella cremea | reverse complement strand
CTTGTTGAGAGAAGTCTGCAAAGCCTAGTTCAGGTTGAACGATTCCAATCAGCGACACCGAGTCGGCAGCGATGCTGCAGGTAGTGAATCGCCATCGTGGAGAATCGATGGCTTTTTCAACGGGCTGTTAGGCCATGGGACAAGCTTGACCAACAGATGAAGCAAACTCTGATCAAGGCTGGGCTATTCAATCGGAAGTGTGAGTACATTGGTGGGTAACAATCCAGACAAACGGAAATACGAGGACTTGCCAAGGCGAGATTGGTCCGAGAATGATGTACGTGACTTACGAGAGCTAAACCTTGACGATTTGTACTCTTGGTTGCCGAGCATCATGCACGCCGAATCTCTTTCTGGGCCGTGGAGGGTCCAACTTGCGTTGGACTTGCTCGAACATGAACAAGCTCGCTCGCATAGGGCTAGAGTGTGGGACTGCCTCGCAATCTGCGCTCGTGTAGCTCCGCTATCTAGCTTCCAAGATGCGGCCTGTCTTGCGTGGTCTTTGATCGACTTGTCGGCGAACGACGACGCATCGAATGCCGAGTTGTGCAGTATTCAGGACTTTTTGAGCGATTTGAGAACGTTCGCCTACGATGCAAGTTCCGATTCAGCAGAAATCAGGACACACTCATTTACTGCGTCTCGGTTTGAGGTTTTCAAGGTCTTTCGAGCGATGTGTTCATACAATGACATCGGTACGGCGGGACAACTCGCTGTTACACTGGCTGCTGAGATGGACTTCGTCTTGCGTGAATCTAGCATTAATGGGATAAGCATAATTTACTCTCGACCTGATTGTGACCCAAGTTCGCTCGGCTCATTGCGCACGGCCTTTGCTCGTACACTGCGTCAACATGAATGTGATCCGCACTGGTATGTACGAAAGGCTAATGACAACGCACTGTTTTTTCAGGAGCAATTTAATCAAGAGTATCCCCCTTCTGAAACACCGCCGGTGGACGAATCATGAAACAAGAGGTCAGCGTGAGTTACTTCGGCTTCCGCACCATGATCTTCGCAGGCTGTGCCGGTTTGAAGGGCTGAATGCGTGCTGGCTGAGCAGGCTTCCACGGCTTGAACTCCGGCACGCCTGACGGTGGCGGCTTGGGCTTTTTGCTCAAGCTCTTGTTGACCGCTGACAAAAAAGAGTCCTGACACCTTTTCTTTGCCGTGCCATTCAGTCCTGACACCTTTTCTTTGCCACAAGTGGTGCATGGATGGTGTTATGCACAACTATAGATGCAGTGCCAATTGATCTGTTTGACTGACTCATTAGAATTGCAAAATCTGCTTTAGGTAAACATGGACAGGTATAGTAAGACCCGCAGTATTTTTGTGGCTGTAGGTGTTGTAGTGTTCGCAATATTAGTGGACTTCTTTAGTATCGCCTACAGGGATCGATTTGCAGGCATGGGTACGGGTAGCATCATTCTGGGTATGCTCATGCTGGTCGTTGTTTGTGTCGTCTTTTCGGTTGCCTATTTGTTGGTAGTGACGCGATGTGTTCGCAATATAGTTATTTCCGGTTTTATTGCAATATTGCCTGCCTTCGTTAATTTCTCAGTTGATGCAGTCGATGCCATAAATCTCGCGTCGTTGACCCCGATTCACTTATATAAGCGTTGTTTTTCAGAGTCAGTGCCAGTCGATGTCAAAAACTTTCAGTTTGTGGAAATGGAAGAGGCGCCTTATGTGCTCGGATTTCAATTGCAGTTTAAAAGGAATTGGCTCCCGGCTTTGCTGAAAAGGCGAGGTTATATGGAATTACCGGGTGAGGATTGTTCGGTAAGTGATAAGGAGAGGATTTCTGATTACGTGGAACGTACTCCTTGGAGCAACGACCGGATCTATCATAAATATCTTGATGACAAATCACATGTCGTTGTATTGACTGACCTGGAATGTATGCGGTGTATGGTGATTGAGGTATCGCCGAGGATTCCACCAAGGAATTCCTCTATGCCCAAGGCACGGTAAACGCACACTAACTCCTTGACACGCCAATGATTTCGGCCAGGAAGTTGACGTTCCAGCTGGCCATGCGGCGGCGCATGGCGATTCTTTCCTTGCTTTTGTGCTGTTTGATGAGTGAGATCGCCATTCGTTTGAGCCAGGCCAGGTTCTCGGCCGCGAAGCGATTTCTCACGCGGCTTTCGTCTTCCCGGAACGTAACGTCGAGCGACCAGTGAAGCGTGGTTTCGATGCCCCAGTGTCCGCGAACGGCCGCAGTGAATTGCTTTACCCCCACTCGCAACGAGCCTATATAATATCGTACATCGCTCGTATGATGGCCGTTTTCTTCGCTCATCCGAATCGCCACGCCGACCGTTCGCAGCATCTTGCCATCGATCGCGGACCATCCGCCCCAGCGATCACCGCCAGCACACAAATCACGAGCAGGTCGCCCAGCAAATGCTTGCGATTAATATGGCAACGTGGGTCTTCAAGTTCTTGAAAGTAGTTAAGAATCGAAACAACATCATCCTGATCCAACGAACGCGACATCGGCTCTTCCGTGCGACGTGTGACACGGATTGAGAAAAGCATTGTCATCGCAGAAAGAAGACGACCGCGCTACCGCAGACTACCTAGAGTGCGCGCTGGCTGTGATGCCCAAGGCTGTGCCTTAGTCACCAAAAGCCTGGGTGCCGCCTATGGTCCCCGTATGCTGGTTCAAGGCCCAGCGAAGACAAGCCGGCGTTAAGCATCTCGCTCGGGGTGTTGATGAAATAGAAACGGCCAGAAGCATTCCGCCAATTGGAACAGGAAAAAGGAACAGGAAAAAGTGTCAGGACTCTTTGTTTGGCACCTTTATGGCTGGCTCATAGCCATTCCCCTTGGGGTAGGGAATGGCTATGGGGCAGCCGGGGGTTATTCGTGAGCTTGGCGTCTGGCTGGGATGTTGCTTGTTGAAACATTCTTTGTGCGTGATCTTGCCAGCAAAAAAGCATGGCCATTCGATTTCTTTATGAGGACGCGTGAGAGAAAAAAGATCGCGATTCTGGCCTGTTTTCTTGGGCTGATAGCTGCAGATGAGCGAATCGATGCACTTGCTGCCTGGGTTGTGGTATTGAATTGCCCGTACTGGCAGGGATGGGGAAACGACCAGTAAACGGATGGCTTACCTTTCTGATGACGTACGCCAAAGGGTGGTTGTGACATCTGCTGCCCGAAGTGCTATGTTATCGCTGATTGCGGTCAGGTTGCGCAAGTTTGGTTAGCGATACGATCTAAAGCAAGCTTGATGAGTTGTCGATGGAGACAAAAGGAAAGCTCGCTCCGTCGATATTCGCCCAACGCAGCATGCTTGGCCTCGATTGCCGGCGTTACTTTCCCATTCCAATCGAATACTTTACCGCTAGCAAGGTCCTATGCTCGAAAACACATCTGGTAAGACTCTCGATACTCATCAGAAGGCTCTCAGCGTTAACCTCGATAACCGACGCTACGGAACCTTTGCGGAAATTGGTGCTGGCCAGGAAGTCGTGCGGTGGTTTTTCCGCGTGGGTGGTGCTGCCGGTACGATTGCCAAAAGTATGTCGGCTTACGACATGCAAGTGAGCGACGCCATTTATGGCCGCGCGGCACGTTACGTCTGTCGCGAACGCTTGCAGGCGATGCTCGATCAAGAGCACGCGCTGAACATCGAACGGCTGACCGAAGCCCGTGGCGAGACGAGCACGTTCTTTGCGTTCGCCGATACGGTGGCAGCGAGAGGGTATCGCGGCGGCAGCGATTGCCACGGCTGGATGGGAATCAAGTTCCAAGCTCACCCGCGCGACGAAGACAGTCAGATCATTCTGCACGTTCGCATGCTCGACAACGAAATGGCCCTGCAGCAAGAGGCGCTAGGCATTGTCGGTGTGAACCTGGTTTACGGCGCGTTTGCCTATCATCACGAGCCAGAAATGTTGGTCGATTCGCTGCTCGATGGTTTGTCGACATCGCGTATCGAGATCGACATGATCGAGTTCTCTGGCATCGCTTTTCGCCGCGTTGATAACCGGTTGATGAGTTTGAAGCTGGTGGAACTAGGCCTAAGTGGCGCAGCAATGTTCGCTGCCAACGGCGAAGTGCTGCAGCCATCGGAATTCCTCTATCGCAAGCCGATTTTAGTAGAACGTGGTAGCTTTCGTCCGGTGTGCAACGTGAATGTTGACATGCTGCGAAGTGCTCACGAGAAGTTCTCGGAGCTGCCCGAGGTGAAGGGCAAGAACGTGGCCCAGATTATGGAAATCACTATGCGGAATCTCAAGGCCGAAGGTGAAATCGACCGGCGCGATTTCCTGGCCCGGGCCGACGTCATGGCGGCTTGCGGAATGAACGTGTTGATTTCCGACTACTTCGAGTATTACCGCCTGGCCGCTTACTTGGCGCGCTATACCAAAGAAAAGATCGCCATCACGATGGGGGCCTCCAGCCTGCGAGAGCTGTTCGAGGAAAAATACTACACCCAACTCGACGGCGGCATTCTCGAATCGTTCGGACGTTTGTTTAAGAACGATTTGAAAATCTATTGTTACCCGCTGAAGAATCGAGCCTCCGACGAGCTGACGACCTGTGAGAACCTGGAAATCAAGCCAGAGCTGAAGCAGCTTTACGGCTACTTGATGGAACGAGGCGGGATCAGCGATCTCGATAATTACGACCCTGATTGCCTGGCGATCTTCTCGCGCGATGTGCTACGCAAGATCGGCGAATGCGACCCCTCGTGGGAAAAGATGGTCCCTGAGACGGTAGCGGCCGTGATCAAAAAGCGAAAGTTCTTCGACTACCAATGCGAAGACGACCCTTGCCGCTTACCTCGGTAGACTGTCCGTTTCGTCTTCCTCTCCCGCCACTGTCCGAAAGTCGTGGGCTACCACAATCAAACCAATAGGGGCTTCCGTTGGTCGCTCCTATTGGTTTGGTGACGCAGACCTCAATAGAAGTCATCCTGCTGGCATTTTAGGGCAATTGATCGAGGCATTCGCATAACGCATCGCTCAGAAAATTGTCGTGATCCGATTGTCTGTTTAGATAGTATTCAACGTACTGCTCTTTCTGCATTAGCTCGGTAATTTGGGAAACGATTTTTGTGGTCGATTCACATTCTGGCTGATTGGTGAGGTCTCGCCTGAACGACTTGTCTTGATGAAAGTGGAGGCCGGTCATGCAGCGGATGCAGATGGCGTTTAGGCTATTGCCTTTTTGAGAAAGTTCGTCGAGTAAGTGGCTGGCTAGTTCTTCTGTCGGTGGAAAAGGGATCAGTTGCGCGACGAATTGGAATATGCACTCCGAGAGCATTTCAAGTTGGCGAAAGTTCGAGGGCTTGGTTGCCAGCATCTCGCTGAAGATTTGGCGAAATTTTGCTTCGATCAAGGGAAACGTGCGTTGGGTTAATGCACATTGCGGCCCAGAGAGCATACATACGAAGAAGGCTGCGGGCTGGGCCAGGATAGCAGCAAGATGCAGATCGCCAATTCGCAAACCGGTTTGAATTGCATCGATTGATTCAAGCCAAACCGGCCCCAAACGTTGGTACGGTTTTTGACTCTGCAAAGCCTCGGTGCCCAGAAGATAACTTGCTCGTAGCGCTTTCTCTTCGGTATCGATGATGCCTAGCTGGGCAGGAATGCGACGTTGCCCGCAATCGGTTTGAATCCGCCAGCGAAGCTGTTTATCAATGGTCGAGGCATCGTCTGTCATGATTCCACCGTTGAAATCGTGGTTACCGTTCATGCTTCGGCAGAAGAGACATCGCCAAGTGCGCTGGGGATGCACCTGGCGATCGCAATGTTGCAATGACCGGGCTAGTCAGCCTGTTTAGTCTTTCTCGGGGGCGAAGATGGTTTTCCAGTCGTTTTTCATGCTGATCACCACCCAGTCGCTTTGCTTTGCTTCGTCCATCAAGTCTTGGGGGAACGTGCCGAAGAGGGAGTCTGGTAGGCCGTTGGCTGGGCCGTAGGCGTACTCACGCTGGGCGTCGTCGTGGAAGACGAGCATCTTCAGCGTAGCCCCTTCGCGGGCGGCCGTCCACTGCAGCATTTCTCGGTCGCCAGCCGAGTTACCAAAGGCGGCAATCGGGCGTTTGCCGATGAACTTGTTGATGCCGACCGGCTTGCCTGCTTTGTCGTCGATGAAATCGATCTTAGGTAACCGCATCAGTACCGGCTTGCCGTCTTGGATCTCGAACTTGGTTTCGATGGTGGTGCCGACGACTTGTTCAGGCGGAATGCCGTAGACTTCCATGGTCATGGGACGCATGAACTCGATGCCGCCGCCAGAGACGATGAACGTTTTGAAATCGTTAGCCCGGAGGTACTCAAGCAGTTCTACCATGGGCAGGTAGGTACACTGGGTATAAGGGCGTTTGAAGCGGGGATGGCGGGCCGTCTTGAACCAATCGGTAACGATCGCTTCAAACTCTTCCGTGGTGATGCCGGTATGGGTGGCCATGACCAGTTCAACCAGGCCCTTCTTGCCAGATGCCGCAACGGCTTGCAGATCGTTTTCTAGCACGGCTTTGAAAGGCTGCTGGGTTTTCCACTCAGGGTGCTGGGGGGCAAGTGTACGCACGCGATCGAAGGCAAACGCCAACTGCGTATACATGGGGTGTTCGGTCCAGAGGGTACCGTCGTTGTCGAACGTAGCAATCCGGTCTTCTGGCGGAACGTAGGCAACCGAATCTTCATCGGTAACCGTTTCTACAAACTTGATGATTGCGGCCTTCGCAGCGGTATCGTTCCACGAAGCAAGCGGTTCGGCCGCGTGCAACGATACGGTCGCAAAACAAACCAGAAACAAGCAGGCCAGCCAGTGCGGCGAAGGAAATCGTTGCTGCATGGTTTTAGGCTCTCCTCAATGAACAAAGAATCATTTTTAGGGGTGTGAATTCGAAAGAGAAAATGCGGACCATCGGTTGATGGCCCGCATTGTTCTTGATTTTGGCAATTCAAACGTTAGTTGCCGGTTGGCAACGGAATCGAGATGCCATCCTTCTTGAGTGAATCGCGAATGTACTCAAACTTCTGGAAATTGCTGATCGTAATTGGACCGGTGTACACCTCGCTTTGTAGTTTGCGGGGTGGGTGGTCGATGTACGTTTTCATCAATTTCCCAATCTCTTCGTTGAACGTCACCAGCGTCCAGGTTCGCTCGGTGTAGTTGTTCATGAAGATGTCGTATCGTTCCTGCGGATCTTGCCAGAGGTCAAAAATCTGCGGGACGGTTGCAACATACTTATCGGGCCCTTTCCAACCGAGGTTGGTATCGACCGCCATACCGCCGGTTAGGGCGCCATCGTCACCACGTAGGTTAAAGACGGCCTTGTAGTTGCCCACACGAGCAGCACCTGGCGAGAGTTCGTTTTCGGTGAAGTAGAACCACGCATTGCGTGGGTTCTTGCCACTGCCGGTCAGCACAGGCGTCAGATCGTAGCTATCGAAGACCATCGGCACCCCTTCGCGATCTTTTTCTGGTAGCTTCGTACCAGCAACGGAAGCAAAGGTAGCCATCAAGTCCAAACCGCCGACTAGGTCGTGGTTCTTAATCCCTTCTTTGATCTTGCCAGGCCAGATGGCGATGGCCGGAACACGGTTACCACCTTCACGCACGGTACCTTTGGTACCACGAAACGGCGTATAGCCAGCATCGGGATAAACGTCTTGCCAAGCACCATTGTCGGTGGTGTAGAAAACGAGCGTGTTCTGATCGAGCTTCAGTTCGCGAAGCTTGTCCATGATGTTACCGATACGCGTGTCGAGTTCGACCACGGAGTCGGCATACTTGGTCTTGGAAAGCGACTTGAGCTCGAATTCCGGAGCGGGAAGGTTCGGTTGATGAACCTTCATGAAATTAATGTTAATGAAGAAGGGCTGATTTGGATTTTTGGCGGCATCTTCTAGGAACTTCAGGCCGGACTGTTCGACGTACTTGTCGAGGAACGGAATACCAACCAAACCTTTCTCCGGCGTATCAACATATTCGCCGTTGACTTTCCAGTCTTCCTTTGCTGGCTCGCCAGCATTACCCGACATCGAGCCTTTGGTGACCTTGTTAAACATCTCCCGCAGTTTGGGATTCATGTCGGGGAACCACTTCGGATCGCCATAGGTGTACGCGTTGCAGTGATAAAGGAAGCAGTGTTCCATCACGTCGTAACCATGGGCGTTGGGCAACGCGTAATCTGATTCTCCCAGGTGCCATTTGCCGGTGAAGTAGGTTTTATAGCCACCTTGTTTCAACACCGAACCCAAGGTCCATTCGGCAGCCGGTAGGCCCCCCCCCTGCCCTTGGAAAGCAACCGTCGTCATCCCACTGCGATTGGGGATACGTCCGGTCTGCATTGCGGCACGCCCGGGCGTGCAACTAGGTTGGGCATAGAACGAAAAGAAGGTCATCCCCTCGGCGGCCATGCGATCGATATTGGGCGTCGGCATGCCGCGTCCTACACCACCACCGTATGGGCCCAAGTCGCCGTAACCGGTATCGTCCGAGACAATAAACAAGATGTTCGGCTTTTTGGCTTGGCCATAGGACGTCGAAGCCATACAGGCCATGGCGGTTGCTGCCAACAGCAACATACACAGGGGACGCCACACGAAAATTCTCATAGTTTGCTCCCAAAGTTCCAAAATAGACTCTGATCCGCTTCTTTATCAAAAAATGAAAATTCGCTTCGCATTAATTTGCTTTGGCAAACGTTGCCCTTCGCTTACCAACTTAATTGTCGAAACGTATTCTCGTTACGCGGCTGGACATTGTACGCGATCACGGAGTCTGGGCTGAAAAGAAGGCTGTGAACATCAAAGGTTCACGAAACGGCCGCACGAATGTGCAGCAACTTACCCGCTAAAGAGTAGTAGGTCGGGCACTGTAAGTTGTATACTACTCCTTGCTGGCAATCGCAACTAGTTATCCACTTTCCGACAAGAAATGTGCATGAAGTTTTTCTATCAGCAGCGTACCGTTGAGTCGTTCGATCCGGACGTCTTGATGGATGTGGTTGCGAATACCGGTTTTGAGCAACGGCTTCTCAAGGGTGGTCCGTTTGCCGGCCAGCTAATGCGGATCTGTTTGCCGAACTGTCGTATCGATAAAGGGTATTACTCGCTGCCTTGCTTCGCACGCGGGTCGGCTACGGCCGACTGTGTCATGGTGGGGATGACTTTTACTTCAGGGCAAACCGCGTGGGTCAATGGAAAAGAAGCCTTCTTTGACGACTTTCAACTTTATGCCGAGAATGCCGCCGTCGATTATCGAACCGTGGCTGGCGCTCCGTGGGTCGCATTGCAAATGTCGCGCGAGTGGTTGCAACTTCAAGCGATTAAGTTTTCTGGTCGTGAGATCAACTATCCGCCAACAAGCGTGCAAAACGTGGTTGTATCACGGTGGGCAGCCCTCAAGTTGCGTACCGAAATTGAATCGCTGCTGCAATGCAATCGTAGGTTTTCAATTGAGCATATGACGCAAGTCGCTGCGCAATATGAGCAGAGTATCGTGCGCGCATTAGTGGAGGCCATATCTGCCGCCGGCCCGGATCAAGTCGTGATCCGCCGACAAACCGAACGGAAGAAAGCTTTCATGGAAAGTGTCGAGCAGTATTTAGGGGGGCATCTGGCCGACCCGATTCGGATTCAAGATTTAGTGAATCACACTGGGCTGCATGAACGTTCGTTGCAACGTTTCTCACAAGAAGTTTACGGCCTGACTCCGAAGCAGTTATTCGGGGTTGTGCGGCTCAATCGAATCCGGCGCGAACTTCTCTGCCGGACGAATCTTGCCGCCACGATTCGCCAGATCACCGAGAAATGGGGCATTCGCCACCAAGGTCGCTTTGCTGCCCACTACGAAGAATTGTTCGGTGAGAAACCGAGTGAAACGCTTCAGCGTTCGCTTGTCGGTGCCAAGTAAGTTACCCCGACGCCTACCCAAAGTCGCACAGCGGAACGACAGGGCTGGTCGATTCTAATAGCTGCTGCATCGTAACCCCGCGAAACGCTTCTTCCGTCGCGGCGTAAGCCTTATCGAGTTCGGCATGCAAAGGGCAAAGCGCTTTATGGGTGGACAAGCCCAGGGGGCATTCACGTATTCGTTGCAGCGGCGAGACCGCGTTGATGACGTCTAGAATCGAGATCTCGTCGAGCGTGCGGAGAAGTTCGTGCCCCCCGCCAGGCCCCGGCCGCGAGCGGACCAAAGACGCTTCGGCCAGGTCTTGTAGCACGCGATTCAAATAACGGCGTGGAACCTTGGTTTTCTCGGCCAAGTAATCAGCAGATGCCGGTGCGCCGGCGCGGGCAGCCATGGCCGCGACGGCTCGGAGGGCGTATTCGGCCGTTTTCGAAATCATGTCGGTCTGTTCCTCGATTTCGGGAAAAGGAAAAAACATACACCTTGACGTGTAGGTTGTATTGTGTACCTTTTGGTGTAGGTATTAACTCTACCCCATCCCACCCCCTGCGGCAACCTCATCCGCAGCAAGGAGTTTTCCCTCATGCTTAGTGCGAAGACCATTCAAATTGTCAAGGCAATTACCCCGGCTGTGGCCCCGCATGCCGAGGCCATTACGCGCAACTTTTATGAACGAATGTTTCGCGAAAACCCGGAAGTCAAAGCGTACTTCAATCAGGCGCATCAGCACTTCGGTGGCCAGCAAAGAGCTTTAGCTGGAGCGATTTGTGCTTACTTCACCCATATCGACAACTTGGCCGCGTTGGGGCCAGCGGTCGAGTTGATTGCGCAAAAGCATTGCTCGCTGGGGATTCAGCCCGAGCACTATCCGATTGTGGGGAAGCACCTTTTGGCGGCCATTGGCGACGTGCTCGGAGACGCGGTTACCGAAGAGATTGCGGAAGCCGTGACCGAAGCGTATCAGGTGTTGGCCGCCGTTTGTATTGAGCGTGAGGAAGAGATCTACCAGCAACAACGTTCGGTCCCTGGCGGATGGAATGGCTATCGCACGTTTGTGGTCGAGCGAAAAGTGCCCGAGAGCGAGATCGTGACGTCTTTCTATTTGAAACCAGCTGACGGCGGGGAATTGCCTGCCTTTCGCGCTGGCCAATATATCACGGTGAAGGTCAACCATCCGGAAACGCCGACGTCTCCGCGGAACTACAGCCTTTCCGATGTTCCTGGCACCGGGCACTATCGAATTAGCGTGAAGCGGGAAGTCGCCTCGTTTGCTGACGGCCCCGAGGGGCTTGTTTCGACTTATTTGCACGATCAGATCGAAGCTGGCGACGCTTTAGAGATTGGGCCTCCGTGTGGGGAGTTTTATGTCGACCTGGCCCAAGTTGGCGATCGGCCAATTGTGCTTTTGGCGGGGGGTATCGGTGTTACTCCATTAATTGCCATGGCCAAATCACTCGTCGCGCGGCAGGTGTCCAATCCGATTTACTTCCTGCAAGCGGCCCGCAACAGCCAGGTTCATGCTTTGGGGGCGGAAGTTCGCGAGTTGGCGAAACACCCCAATGTCCAAGCATTGGTGATGTACGACCAGCCACTCGAAAGCGATCTTGCCAAGGGGTACTGCGATCAAGTTGGCCTGGTTGACGTAGCGTTGTTGCGAGAGTGGTTGCCAATACATAACGCCGAATTCTACTTCTGTGGTCCCAAAGCGTTCATGCGGAACGTGTTTGTTCAGCTGAATGACATGGGGGTTAAGCCTGACCGAATTCACTTCGAATTCTTTGGCCCATTGCAGGAAATTACTGCTTCCCACGACCCGGTTGCCGCAAGCTAAACCACAAGGCTGGCTGCATCCTATTTCAACGAGGTAGACTATCATGAATCTAGGCAATACTTCCGAAGATGTTATTTCGATTTCGACGACCGGCGAGTGGCCAGACGCGGTTCGGTCGGAGGTGCTGCTGAAATCAGATAGGCT
The DNA here is from genome assembly GCF_003335505.1 of Bremerella cremea. NCBI lineage: Bacteria > Pseudomonadati > Planctomycetota > Planctomycetia > Pirellulales > Pirellulaceae > Bremerella > Bremerella cremea. Next base: position 62,305 of record NZ_QPEX01000027.1, on the reverse strand, counting down.
GCGAGTGGTGCGAATCGTCATGGCGGCGGGGGCTTGCTTGAAAGAGCATTCCGCCCCAGGCGATTTATTGGTTCAATGTTGCCAAGGAAAGGTTGCCTTTTCCTTAGGACAGAAGCTCCACACCCTAGAGCCTGGTCAATTGATCTTCGTTCCGGATCGCTTGGCTCACGCAGTCGAAGCGATTGAAAATGCACAACTACTGTTAACGATTGCTCTCGACTCGTAGCCCTGCCCCCTTGCCCACCGTTTGCTTGAAAGGTTGCCACCATGAAGTTCTCTGGGATGCTTGCGATCGTCGTCCTGTTGGGTGGTGTCGGCATGGTGTGCGGACAAGATCTGTACGACGAAGCACCGATCCACTACAGCGAAACTTCGGAAGACAATCCAATTGCGCGGCTCCAGGCCCAACTCGACGAAGGGGAGCAAGAGTTGGCGTTTGACCAAGAGCATGGCTTTTTGAAGTCGGTCTTGAACGCGCTCGATATTTCGCCAGAGTCGCAGGTATTGGTTTACTCAAAAACCAGCTTTCAATTGCAAGCGATCACACCCCGCAGACCGCGCGCGCTCTACTATAACGACCACTCTTACGTGGGTTGGGTACAAGGGGGGGATGTCGTGGAAGTGATGACCACCGACCCGGTGCGGGGCGAGGTCTTCTACACACTTCAGCAGGAACCCAACGAAAAACCGCAGTTCGTCCGCGATAAAGGGCAATGTACCGTTTGCCATTCTTCGTCCCGCACGCAGCGCGTGCCGGGCGGCCTGGTTCGTTCCGTGTTTGTAAACGCCAGTGGGCTCCCCCATTATGGCGCTGGCACTTTTAACACCGATCAAACGAGCCCGCTTGCGGAACGATGGGGTGGTTGGTACGTGACCGGTACGCATGGTTCTATGCGTCACATGGGCAACGTCGTCTCGCGCGATCGTCACGATCCAGAAAATATCGACCGAGAAGATGGGGCGAACGTGACCGACCTGGCCGCACGGTTTCCTGTTAACAAGTATCTGACCCCGCATAGCGATATCGTTGCTCTGATGGTGCTCGAACACCAATTGCAAATGCAAAACTTTTTGACGCTGGCCAGTCATGAAGCGCGCCGCGCAACGCATCACGACCAAGTGATGAACGAGGCTTTAGAGCGTCCGGCCGACTACGTCAGCGAATCGACCACCCGGCGTATCAAGAACGCTGCCGAAAAGGTGGTACGTTCGATGCTGTTTGTGGATGAAGCCAAGCTGACGGACAAGGTAGAAGGTTCGTCTGAGTTCTCAAAGAAGTTTCAGGAACTCGGCCCGCAAGATTCGCAAGGGCGTTCGCTTCGCCAGTTCGACCTACAGTCCCGGCTGTTCAAATATCCGTGCAGCTACCTGATCTACTCCGAAGCGTTCGATCAATTGCCACTGGAAATGCAAACGACGATTGCCAAACGGCTGCGAGAAATCTTGAGCGGTCGCGACAACGACGAAGACTTTCAGCACCTTAGTCCCGCCGATCGAAAAGCGATTTCAGAAATCTTGCAAGAAACGAAACCCGATTTCTGGCAGCTAGGGGCCGATGCCTGATTTCTGTCGGGTGTGGTAGGCTGAAGGGATTCATCGTCCAACCTTGTCGATAGCAGATCTACTTCCATGACCTCCGACCGCCCTTTTCTTCGTCGCTTCGAGGATTTGAAGCGTTACATCGATTGGCACAGCGAAGACGACCAATGCTCTGCCGAACTAGTCGCGCGGCTGACGCCTCACTTCGAGGCGATTGTCACCGATTTCTATGACGAAATCCGTCGCCATGCGACTGCGTTCCGGGTGATTACCGGCGGCCAGCGGCAGATCGCGCGGCTGAAGAATAGTTTAACGGTCTGGCTGCACGATGCTTTAGAGGCCCAGTACGACGCCGATTTCTTGGAGAAACGTCGCCGCATTGGTCGGCGCCACGTAGAGATTGGGTTGGATCAAATCTACGTGAACGCCGCTTTCGCGCGGATTCGTGGGCGGCTGCATGAAATACTGACCGCTCAAGAAGATCTGTCGGAAGATCGGCGAAATGTGCTGAAGCAGTCACTCGATAAGCGACTCGATCTCGATTTGGCGATCATGGCCGACGCCTACCATATTGAATATCAGGTTCGCCAGGTACCAGTGGATCATGCCCGCCTGAAGCAGCAAAAGTTGCTGGCCGTGCTCAGTGGCGATGCTCTGGCTGGGGCCGCGTTGGAGACGTTATACGATCAAGCGGTCGCCTACTTGATGGAGACCTTCGCAGGGGATTTCGCCGAATATTTGGAATATCGCCCTGCGGACCAAACTTTCTGCTTACGTTCCGCCGCTGGCTGGCCGCTGCCTGAAGAAGATGAGCCTGTCGATCGTTGTTCGCAGGATGCCTACTTTCGCTTTATCACTTCGATGCGCGATTGTGTGGGGATTGAAGATCACGATTTAAATACCGAGCTCTCGCCCCCGATCCGTTACCGTGAGCACCGTATTGTCAGTAGTTTGCAAGTTGCCGTCCGTAGCGAGGACGACGTTTACGGCATTTTGGCGGTCCATTTTCAAAAGAGAAGACAATTCCGAGCTTCCGACTACGACTTTATGGTCTCGATGGCCAACTTGATCGCCAACGCGGTGCATCGCAAAGGAATCGAAAGCCAGCGACAGCAGAGCGAGCATCAAGTTCGTCGCTTGATCGACCGCCTGCCTGCTGGTGCCGTTTATGTTGCGGGGCACCATCTACAGGTGAACCAGGCCGTGGAAGTAATGACGGGACACGACCGAGAGCAACTGGCAACGATCGATGATTGGAACCGTCTGCTGGTCGAGAGTAGCGACTACTCGAGTGCTCAGCCAGATGCCTCTGCGGAGGGGACCATTCATCAGTCCGAAGTTCGCATTGTGCGCCCCGATGGCGAGCAGAGGATTATTGCCCAGCTTAAATTCAAATCGGCGGTCGACGAAATCTGGCTGCTTTACGACATTACCGAACAGGAAGAACAGCGAAGAAAACAGCTTCAAGCGGAACGGCTAGCAGCCATCGGGCAGATGATCACCGGCTTGGCGCACGAGAGCCGTAACGCCCTGCAGCGGATTCAGGCTTGTACCGAAATGCTGGAACTCGAGTTTCAGCCGGAATCTGCAGAAATGAAGCTGATTGGACGCTTGCAACAAGCCCAAGACGACCTGCAACAGTTGTTTGATGAAGTGCGTAACTATGCTGCTCCTATCATCTTAGAGACACGGCCGACCGATCTTGTCCAAGTTTGTCGGCAGGCCTGGGAGCAAACGATGCCGCTCCGGCGCGGGCGTGATACTGACCTACAATTGCAGTGGGAACAGGAAGTTCTGATCCAAGCAGACCAGTTTCGTTTGGTTCAGGTATTTCGGAATCTGTTCGAGAACGCCCTTGCTGCTTGTGCCGATCCCGCGATCATTCGGGCTGAAGTTTCGCTTGCTGATGAATCCCTCGTGCGGATCACCGTGTCTGATAACGGGCCTGGCTTCGACGAAACCATCGCCAAGCGGATGCTCGAGCCTTTTTTCACAACCAAGACCAAAGGTTCTGGCTTAGGCATGGCAATTGCATCTAGGATCGTCGAGTCCCACGGAGGACAAATTGTGCCGATCAGCCAACCGGGAAGAGGGGGGAAATTCCTGCTCTCGTTTCCCGTCGCAGCAGACGCCCGTTAGAGGTTTGCGATGAGAGTCGTTGTCGCCGACGATGAACCCGATATGCAGGATTACTTTGGGAAAATCCTTTCTCACCTGGGCCACCAGGTTGTAGGGGTCTGCGCCAACGGTAAAGAACTGCTGGAATATTGTCGCAGAGAGGCACCCGATCTTGTCATTACCGACCTGAAAATGCCAGAAATGAACGGCGACGATGCATTGCGAGAAATTTGGACCGCGAATGCGATTCCCGCGATCTTGATCTCTGCTTACCAATGCCCCGATTGGATCCTTCAAGGGGACTCGCTGCCGCCGGTTCGCTATCTGAACAAGCCGATTAATCGAGCCAAATTGCAGTCGACCTTGGAGTCGTTTTCGGACTGCGAATTAGGTAAAACAGTTCCGATGAAGAAATCGGAAAACTAACTGATATCAGGCATCTATGAAGGCACAACCGGAACGCATCGATCTGCTGTTGGTCGATGACGACGAATACTTGTTGGAAGACGTGCGCAGCTATTTCGTCAAGCAGAAGTTTCGCGTGCAGACGGCAACCAACGCGACCGATGCGCTGGCCCTGGTCGAAAAGCATGCGTTTCACGTTGCGGTCTTCGATATGCAATTGCCCGATCTGAGCGGCTTAGATCTCGTTCGCCGATTTCAAGAGGCGGACGCTGATTGCCAGGTGGTGATTCTCACGGGGGAAGGCTCGATCGAAACGGCGGTCGAAGCGATGAAGCTTGGAACGACCGATTATCTGACCAAGCCGGTGCGTCTGAAAGAACTAGAAGCCGTGATCTTGCGGGCAGCCGAAACATACGCCCTGCGAAAGCAAAACCAGCAGCTAAAAGGCTTAATTCAGCAGCAATCGCACGGCAATAATGAAATGGTCGGGCAATCGGAACCGATGCAAAGCGTGTTTCGCTTGATTCAACGCGTTGGCCCGACCGATAAAGCGGTTCTCATCCAAGGTGAAAGTGGCACCGGCAAAGAGCTGGTCGCGGCGGCTATCCATCGTAGCAGTCCGCTGGCCGATTTTCCCTTGGTAACGGTCAACTGCGCGGCCCTGCCGGAACAGCTTTTAGAAAGCGAAATGTTTGGCCACGAGAAGGGAGCGTTCACCGGAGCAACCGCCGCGAAACCAGGGCTTTTCGAGGTCGCCGACGGGGGCACTTTGTTCATTGATGAGATCGGTGAACTCGCGTTACCGCTGCAAGCAAAGCTGTTGCGCGTGCTGGAAGATGGCTCTTTTCGGCGGGTTGGTTCCATTCAGGAACGCCGCGCCGACGTTCGCTTGATTGCTGCCACTAATCGCGATTTGGCTGCGGCGGCTCACGCCGGCCAGATTCGCGAAGACCTTTATTATCGCTTGAACGTCATCACGATTACCTTGCCTCCCCTGCGGCTGCGTCAGGGAGATTTGGCGTTGCTCGTGGCTCGCTTTGCTGGGCCAGAATGGACGCTAGAGCCCGGGCTGATCGAGGCCCTTTCGCGCTACGATTGGCCCGGCAACGTCCGGCAACTTCGCAATGCGGTGGAACGCGCCAAAATCTTAGCGGATGGCCAACAACTGGAACTGGCAAACTTCCCTGAGGAAGTCGCCCTGGCCGAGGAACACGCCACGGGTTCCGCCGAACTACCTGCCGACCTGGGACAACTCACGCGGCAACACATCGAGCAAGTTTATCAGGCCCATGCTGGCAATAAGACAAAAGCCGCCCAGGCGCTGGGAGTCAGCCGACGAACGCTGTACCGGCTGTTAGAGAAGTACGATATCGCCCATCTGTGATGCGCGCCTTTTCGCACGGTACCGTGCGGTTCTGTCACATTTTTGCGCAACCCTTCGTGGCACAAAGAAACTTATTCGAAAATTTCTACCCAAAATTCGCTTCGGTTTACCGTATCTGTTGCTGGTATGCGGGAAAGACCTGGAAGCGGTCTCTGCAAAAGACTACGTTTTGCCGAGGTATTTAGCATGGTGGCGATATCACGCGTCGCCCAACTTGAAGGTGCGACATTTTTGACAGCATGCATCTTCAAGTTCGGCACAATGGTTGCCAATAAGGGATTGCGTAGTCACCGCGATCAACTTTCTAGGGAACGTTCCGACGAGAACTCACAATGAGTGTGATTGGTAAAGAGCAGGACATGCCTGCGGATAATTCAGGTTCAATTAATTCCGGGCATCTGGAAACCTTTTCTTACGATGACAAGATCACCCGTCAGTTTTTGACGGCGACGGTCATCTGGGGAATGGTCGCCTTTTTGGTCGGCTTATTTGTCGCTGCCGAGTTGGTCATTCCCAACCTTTCGTTAGGACTCGAATTTCTAACTTTCGGTCGGCTGCGGCCGCTGCATACCAACGCAGCGATCTTTGCCTTCGCGGGGAACTCGATCTTCGCGGCGATTTACTACTCGACCCAGCGGCTGCTGAAAACTCGGATGTGGTCCGATACGCTCAGCCAGCTTCACTTCTGGGGGTGGCAGCTGATCATCGTGTTTGCTGCGGTGACCCTTCCCTTGGGGATCACGCAAAGTCGCGAATACGCCGAACTGGAATGGCCAATCGATATCTTGATCGCTTTGGTTTGGGCTGGTTTCTTCGGCGTTAACTTCTTCATGACGTTGGTGGTTCGCCGCGAACGCCATATTTATGTCGCGATCTGGTTTTACATTGCCACCATTATCACGGTTGCAATTCTGCACATCTTCAACAACTTGGTCTTTCCGACCGGGATTTTCAAAAGCTATTCCATCTACGCGGGCGTGCAAGACGCGTTCATGCAGTGGTGGTACGGGCACAACGCGGTGGCCTTCTTCCTGACAACGCCGTTCCTCGGTTTGATGTACTACTTCCTGCCGAAAGCCGCTAATCGCCCGATTTTCTCGTACAAGTTAAGTATTCTCCACTTCTGGTCGCTGGTGTTTATTTACATCTGGGCCGGTCCGCACCATTTGCATTACACGGCCTTGCCGGAATGGGCGTCGTCGTTAGGGATGATCTTTTCGATCATGCTGTGGATGCCGTCATGGGGCGGTATGATCAACGGTCTGCTGACGCTGCGTGGTGCGTGGCGAAAAGTGACCGAAGACCCAGTGCTGAAGTTCTTTGTGGTGGGCATTACCTTCTACGGTATGTCGACCTTTGAAGGGCCGATGCTCTCGGTCAAAGCGGTCAACTCCCTCTCGCACTATACCGACTGGACGATTGCTCACGTCCATAGTGGAGCGTTAGGTTGGAACGGCTTCATGACGTTCGGCATGATCTATTGGCTGTTGCCCCGAGTTTTCCAGACCCAGTTGTACAGCAAGAAACTTGCCGAATGGCACTTCTGGCTCGGCTTGATTGGGATTCTGTTGTACATCATTCCGATTTACGGCGTCGGTGTTTATCAAGGGCTGCTCTGGTTCGCGATGAACGACCAGGGACAGTTGATGTACCCCAACTTTATCCAAACGACGGAAAACCTTGCTCCGTTCTACATCATCCGCGTGCTTGGTGGCCTGTGCTACTTTGCCGGTGGCATGATGCTTTCGATCAACGTGTGGAAGACCTGGGCGGCTCGCCCGGCGGTGTACGAAGTGCCCGAATACCAAGCCGCTCCACTCAGCAAGAATTACGTCGAGCACCCGCTCGAAGAGTCGAAGCTTGCTCAGGTGCTGGGTATCGCCAAGATGTTGGATGTCTTTACCCGCTTGGGCTGGCATCGTAACTGGGAAGGTCGACCGCTGTACTTCAGCGTGTGGGTTGCGATTGCGGTGATCGTGGCTTCGCTGTTCGAGATCATCCCGACGTTCATGATTCGCTCGAACGTGCCGACGATTGCTTCGGTGCAACCGTACACCCCGCTGGAAATTGCAGGCCGCGATATTTATGTGGCCGAAGGGTGCTACAACTGCCACTCGCAAATGATCCGCCCAATTTTGGCCGAAACGATTCGCTACGGCGAATACTCGAAGGCAGGCGAGTTCGTGTACGACCACCCGTTCCAATGGGGATCACGCCGAATTGGTCCTGACTTGGCTCGTGAAGGGGGACGTCAATCGAGTGCTTGGCACGTGTTCCACTTCCGGGACCCAGGCGAGTTTATCCCTGGTTCGATTATGCCTGCTTATCCGCACTTCGAGCAGCAAGATCTGAATCTCAGCACGCTGCCTGAACGTGTTAAAGCTGCCTATTATCTGGGTGCTCCGTACTCAGACGAAGAGCTCGAAAACTCGATCGAAATCGCCCAGGCCCAGGCCAAGCAGATTGCAAAAGATATTGCCGATCAAAACGGCCCTGAAGGGCTCGAAAATAAGAAGGTCGTCGCGCTGATTGCCTACATTCAGCGACTTGGCGTCGACCTATTCAAGTCACCACCTCCGTCCGCCGAGGACGAAGAACCCACTGCGGCCAACTCGGACGAGGTGGCCCGCACGGCAGAAGAAGGAGAAGCGAAGTGATCCGTGACCTTCTGAACCACGCTACATATGGTTGGATTGCAACGGCAGCATTGGTTTTGTTCTTCGCTACGTTTGTGGCGGTGACCATCAAAACCATGCTGACAAGCAAGAAGACAATCGATTCCCAAGCTGATATTCCCCTTTCTGATGGCGAACGGAGCCACCACCAATGAGCAGCAATACGCAGCAAGATCCAATCAAGGAAGATGGCCACATCCCTGACGATCCGTTGACCGATCACTCGTACGACGGCATTCGCGAATTCGACAATCCGATGCCAGGTTGGTGGAAGGCATTGTTTTGGGGTTCGATTGTTTGGTCGGCCGTTTACTGGTTGTACTACGAAAACGGCCTGACGCCCGACCGTTCGGTAATCGCCGCTTACGATCGCGCGTTGGCCGCCAACATGGAAAAACAGTTTTCCGAGATCGGCGAATTGAAACCTGACCGGGCGACGATTCTCAAGTTCACGAAAGAGCCTAAGTGGCTTGCTTTCGGCAAGTCGGTTTTTCAAACGAACTGCGTCTCGTGCCATGGAAATAATGCCGAGGGAAAAATTGGCCCTAACCTAACCGACGACAAATGGAAGAATGTTAGTAAGGTCGAAGACATTCCTAAAATCATCGCCAATGGTGCCGGTGGTAACGCGATGCCGGCTTGGAAAGACAAGCTGAACGAGAATGAGATCGTGCTGCTGGCTTCGTACTTGTTGTCGGTGCATGGAACGGTTCCGCCAGGATCGGGCTTGGCCCCCATTAAAGGTGAAACCAAAGTCATTTCCGACTTAGATGAATCGGCGGACGCACCCGCCGGCGAAGAGCCTCAGCCAGGCGCGGAGCCTGGTAAGGACGAGACGACAAAAACCGACGCTGCGCCTCAGAGTGGCGAAGCGTCCAAGTAAATCGGACCAGTTTCATGAGCGACCCGCTGTTAGTCCCAGATGAGCATGTGCTTTCGACGTTAGAATCGGACGGTTCGCGTCGTTGGCTGTTTCCCCGCTTGTCGGCCGGCTTCTACTGGAAGGCCCGACGGATCGTCGGATACGCGTTAATCGCGCTGTTCGTCGCATTGCCTCATCTGCGGATTAACGGGAAGCCCAGCATTCTGCTGGATATCACGCAGCGTGAGTTCACGATTTTTGGAACCACGTTCCTGCCGACCGACACCTTGCTGTTAGCGTTGTTGATGCTCAGTGTTTTTCTGACCATCATTCTGCTAACCGCTTTGTTCGGACGGGTGTGGTGTGGTTGGGCTTGCCCGCAGACCGTTTATCTGGAATTCGTCTATCGTCCGATCGAGCGTTTCTTTATGGGAACCACCGGTCGAGGAGGCGTGCCGAGCAAGAAGCTACCGCAGATTCGCAGAGTGGCCATGTATGCGGTGTACTTGCTGTTGTCGATGGCTTTGGCCCATACCTTTTTGGCGTACTTCGTCGGGGTGGAACGGCTTCAGGTGTGGGTGACACAGTCCCCCTTCGAGCACCCGGCACCGTTCTTTGTGATGGCCCTGACGACCGGCTTGATGATGTTCGACTTTGTCTTCTTCCGCGAACAGCTTTGTTTGATCGCGTGCCCTTATGGACGCTTTCAATCGGTGCTGTTGGATCGTAACTCACTAATTGTGGCTTACGATCATGTCCGGGGCGAACCACGTGGCAAGCTGAAGCACGAACTGCCGATCGTCAACAACGAGCAGGGCGATTGCATCGATTGTCATTTGTGCGTCCGAACGTGTCCCACGGGAATCGATATCCGCGATGGGCTGCAGATGGAATGTGTCCACTGCACCCAATGTATCGATGCTTGTGACGAGATTATGACGCGAATCAACAAGCCAACCGGTTTGATTCGCTATTCGAGCCAAGACGCGATCGAAGGGGGCAAGCAGAAATTCCTGCGGGCCCGCGTGATCATTTATCCGGTGCTGCTGGCGATTGTCGTTTCGGTATTGGTCTTCAACTTAGCGAACAAGAAGTCGTTCGATACGACCTTGATTCGTGGCAACGGACTTCCCTTCTCGGTCAATCAGCAAGGGCTCGTTGATAACACCTTCCAAGTGAAGATCGTTAACCGGTTGGAAAAGAACGATACTTTCAAGTTCGCCATCGAGCCTGAGTTTCTCAATCTTAAAGTTCCAGATGACGTCACGTTGTCTCCGAAAGAAACGCAGTCGATCCCGGTGACCGTTACGGCAGAGAAAGCTGACTTCGAGGTCGGAAAAATTCACGCCAAGCTCACCATAACCAGTACAGATAATCAACAGACTCGGGTAATCAAATGTCAACTGTTCGGCCCTTAGATGTGTCCCAGACGCAGCCTGATAAAAGTGACAAAGAAGTACTTTCCGGAATTTTTTGGGGAGGAATGATCATCGGGCTGCTGGTGATGCAAATCTTCATGAGTGTGGGTGCGGCGATCTTCGCCGTTAATTCCGGCTCGAATGACGTGGTGCCGGACTATTACCAAAAAGCGATTCATTTCGACGAACTGAAGACTAGCGAGTCGATTTCGGTAACAAAGGAGTAAGTTGGCCATGGAGGCTATCTCGATCGCCCTGGTGGTACTCACCGCGAGTCTTGTGGGAAGCGGCCATTGCGTTGGCATGTGCGGTCCCTTCGCGCTGATTGCTGGACGATCGGAGTCCTCGTCTTGGCTGGCCGGTGCTTGGCAATTGGCCAGCTACCACGTGGGCCGCTTGATTACTTATTTGTTGTTGGGGCTTGTTGCCGGCTGGACCGGATCGTTGGTCGATCTAGGAGGCAGCATGCTCGGTTGGCAACGATTGGCGGCTTGGGTGACAGGCTTGGCCATGATCGCCTACGGGGTGTTCGCGTTGCTTCGCTTGTCGCGCGTCGGCTCGGTTCATTTCCCGCTATCCCCAGGTCTGGGAAATTTGGTCCAAAAAGGCTATCGCTGGAGCAGCAAGCTCAGCGGTGCGCGCCGCGCCTTGATGATTGGGGGCATCACCGCTTGGCTGCCGTGCGGTTGGTTGTATGCGTTTGTCTTGATTGCGTTGGGGACGTCGAATCCGCTGCTCGGTCCCGGGGTGATGCTGGTGTTCTGGATCGGCACACTCCCCTTGTTGTCGGTGTTTGTGTTGGGCATCCATCGCCTTTCGGAAAGTTGGAAGCGTTGGATCCCGACCGCAACGGCGGTGTTGTTGATTGTGAGTGGTTGTTTCACGATCACCGTGCGGGCGTCGGCCATGTTCGATGATCTGGCAGCCGACCTGACCGGAAAAGGATCGACCATCGAAGCGGTAAACGCGGCCAGCGAAGCAACGCTGCCTTGTTGTCATCCTGGGAACACGTGTGATTGATCATGGCTACCGCGCCGTCAGCAATCGAACCTCCCCCTGCCCAGGCCGAGTGTACGCACTGTGGATTGCCTGTTCCCGTAGAGTTGTTTGCCCCGCATCAGCAGGCACAATTTTGTTGCCATGGTTGCGAAACGGCTTATCTGATTCTGCAAGAAGATCAAGAACTACTCGAATCGCTCCAAGCCCGTCGCGAGGCCAGCGCGGCGGCACGGAGAGAACTGCAAAACTATACCTATCTCGATCACCCCACGTTCACCGCAGAGAATTGCCAAGACTTGGGAAACGGGGTCGTGCGGACAAGTTTTCTGTTGGAAGGAGTCCTTTGTGCGAGTTGCGTGTTTGCGGTGGAAAAGCTCCCTCGTTTTTTACCAGGGGTAATCCATTCGCAAATGAACTTGACCTCGTCGCAAGCAACCATTGAGTGGCGGCCCGACGAAATCAAGCTTTCTGATATCGCGCGTACTCTAGACCGACTTGGTTATCCGCCACATCCAGTAACCGAAGACGGGCAAGAGCGGCTGGAACGGCAAGAGTCGCATCGTCAATTGATTCGCCTGGCCGTGGCGGGGGCCTGTGCTGGCAATACGATGCTTATCGCCGTCACGCTTTACCTTGGTTTCTTCAGCGGGATGAGTAGTGAGTTTCTCCACTTGTTCCGCTGGACCAGCGCCGGTATTGCGGTGGTTTGCCTGGTTTGGCCTGGGTCGGTTTTCTTTCGTGGCGCCTGGCAAGCGTTTCGTTCTGGCACGCCACACATGGATTTGCCGGTCGCCCTAGGACTAGCCGCTGGGGCGGTGATGGGGTTGGTAAACACCATCTTAGGTCGCGGCGAAATTTATTTCGATTCGTTAACAGTGTTGATTTTTCTGTTGTTGGTGGGGCGTTATTTGCAATACGCACAGCAACGACGGGCCCTTCATAAGATTTCGCTACTGAGAACTTTACTGCCTCGATCCGTTTTTCGATTAACTGCGAAAGATCCGCAGGCCGAAGACGAATCGATTCCTCTAGAAGCAGTTCGGCCAGGTGACTGGATTCGTCTTCGGGCTGGGGACGTGGTTCCCTCGGATGGGACGATCGTTGACGGTTCGTCCCTGGTCGATCAATCGATGCTAACCGGCGAGTCGCGTGGTGTGCCGGTAGCAGTTGGCGACCGCGTGTTGAGCGGCGCCACAAACATGACCGGCGCTTTGGTGATCGAAGCTCAATCGATTGGCAGCGAAACGCGGCTGAGCAAGATCTTTGAACTGGTGGAAGATGGCCTTCGCAGTAAGACGCCGATCGTCCAGTTCGCCAATTGGATCGGTGGATACTTTGTGATTGCGGTGCTACTGTTGGCGGCGATCACGGTCGCCATTTGGGCTTCCACCGGCTGGGAACTGGCCATCAACCACGCGATGGCCTTGTTGATTGTCGCTTGTCCTTGCGCACTAGGATTGGCGACCCCCTTCACCGTGGCGATCGCCCAAGGGCGCGCGGCCTCGCGGGGGATTCTCATTAAGTCGGGCGACGTGTTTGAACGACTGGCCCACCCCGGGATTATTTGGCTCGATAAGACGGGCACGTTGACTCAAGGGAGAATGCAGGTCGTCTCGCTCTCGGGGGAGGAAAGCGTGATGCCTCTGGTCGCCCTGCTGGAACGGAGCGTCGTTCATCCGATTGCGGAAGCGATTGGAAGAAAATATACCGCTCCGGCCGATGTCTGCGTGGCCGATTTCGAGTCAATCCCGGGGGTCGGCCTGCGTGGGGTTATCGAGGGTGTGTCGTGGCAGATTGGCTCTGAAAAGATGCTGGCCAACAATGCGATCGATATTTCCGACCCACTTTGGCGGCAGCTTAACGCCTATCAATCCGAGGGCTACTCGACCGTTGTGGTTGTCCGCGAGGATGTGGTCGTCACCGTCTGTGCCTTGGGAGATCAGATTCGGACCGATTCCAAACCTACCGTTGAATGTTTGCAAGCGATGGGCTGGCAAGTTGGCATGCTCTCAGGCGATCATCAACGCGTCGCCGACAGTGTGGGGCGAGCCATTGGAATTGCCCCGGAACTGACGATGGGGGATCTTTCACCGGAAGACAAACTTAGCGTTATTCAGCAATCGGCTGCCGAAAAAACAACCGTGATGGTTGGTGACGGCGTGAACGATAGCATCGCTCTGGCGACCGCTTCGGTTGGGATTGCCGTGGATGGCGGGGCGGAAGTCAGCCTCAAAGCAGCCAACGTCTACTTGACGACCCACGGTATCAGCCCGATCTTAGAAGTGATCACCGGATCGAAGCAAACGTTGCGGACGATTCACTGCAACTTCGCTGTTTCGTTGTCGTATAACGGGGCTGCCGTGCTGTTGTGTATGCTCGGTTTGATCAATCCTATTGTGGCGGCTGTTTTGATGCCGATTAGCTCGCTGACGGTATTGGCCATTTCAGCATCCAATGGCGCATTTACACGCAACAAAACGACAGCACCGAACAAACCTTTAACCGAACCGGCCCTCTCATGAGCGTTATTTATATCGCCCTTCCGATCGCTCTTTTTTTGGCTGGCATGGCGGTGGCAGCGTTTGTGTGGTGTACCAAGCAGGGGCAGTTCGACGACCTGGAAACCCCTGCCGTCCGCATCTTGCAGGAAGACCGGGCGATAAGAAAGAAGGATTCTTAACGGCTAAGCTCGGGAATTCGCCTCGCAAGTGGGTTAGAATGACGCTGGCCACAAGGGCCTGACTTGTCATGCGGACTCTTCGATCGAGGTGCCAGGGATGCCGACCACTTCCGCTCTTCCATTTGCTTCTACCAAAGTCGTTGGTTGCCTCCACATCTTGCTGGTGGTTGCTGTTTGCCTGCTCCCTAGCACAGCTTTGGGCCAGTTTGCGAAGCGGATGCTGCCTCGCCCTGGCAAGCCCGGCATCAACATCAATGTTACCCAGACCAAGGTCGTGCGGGTAGTAAACGACCAGAACCAACCTATCGCCGAGGCTGAGGTGCGTGTGGGTTGGTGGGAAGATGCCGAGGGAGATAAGCTGCTGCAGGCAATCTTCAATCCGCCCATAACCAACGAGCAAGGGGAAGTCTTAATCGCGGTTCCCCAAGGGGCTGTCCGCGTGGAGATCTCGGCGACGGCTCCAGGCTACGTGGCGACGGGCACGCTATATTCTCTGTCTGGGGAACCGAAAATCGTGCTTCACCCAGGACAGATTATTTATGTGAAAGTGGTTGATGCAGACAACAAACCGATTGAGAAAGCGATTCCCCTACTCGAACGTTCGCGCGTCTGGCCCCACGAGTTCCAGCCCGTGGAAGGCAGGCCTGGCGTTTTTGTTTCACCGGTAGTCGATCCCGAGCGGCGTTGGATGCGGGTAGTCGACGCCAATGGCGATGGTCCGGCCCGTTTCAGTGAAATGATTGATGTTCGAAATCCGAAGAACTTCGACGAACAAGGGAATATTTTGGCGGTGTTACAGCCAGGAATTCGCCTGGAAGGTCGGCTTGACGCATCGGTCCCCCGCCCTGTTACTGGCGGCTGTGTCGAGCTTTGTATCTTGGAGGGGGAAGACCATCGCATTGAAGCAAACAACTGGACCTGGCAAGACACGACTATCGTTCGAGCAGACGGAACGTTTACGTTTGAATCGCTGCCGCGCGGCGGGCATGGGCAACTGGTCGCTCTGGTCGACGGCTATCAGTCCAAACGCCCAACCGCTGCTAGTTTGTCGACCTATCTGTTGGAGAATAACGCCGGAGAGCCGGAATTAGTTACGAAGCTTGTCGAGCGAAACGATGCCTTCTGGCCGCAGCTCTTTCCTTTGCCAGCCGAGCAAGACAAGGTTGAAGTTGAACTGCCTTGTATGCCCACAGCAACCGCGCGGATCAAAGTGGTGAATGCGCTCGGCCAGCCGATGCCAGGGGCGACGGTGAATCTGAATCCAAACGGCTGCTTTCTAGGGGGCGAAATGTTCATCCCTGGGATGCAAAGCTTTACCGAGGCGGACCGGCTGGACAAGAACACGCAGCAGAAATCGGCCATCCGTGCTTGGGCGGCCGAGACTTTTCTTAACGTGAAGACCAACGACGAGGGCATTGCCATGGTGCGCTGCTTGGCTGGTGACGCGCGGCACTCGTTTGTGGTAGCAGCGGATGGATACCAATTGCCTGTCTACCCACCATCAAGAAAAGACTTCCCGTCCCGTTCTGCTACTCTAGAAGTGAAACCAGGGGAAACGACCTTGCGAACTGTCACCTTGGAACGCCTGCGTGCCAGTGCTCCGCGCGAACTGTCGGTGCTTGATAGCGAAGGCCAACCTCTGGTGGGAATTACCGTGGTAGCAACCGACGTCGCCCTCGGCGGCGCGGAGGAAGATTGGAACCTTTGGTCGGTGGCGCGTTTGGGAGAAGTGATTGAAGCAACTTCCGATGAAGGAGGTCGCATTCAGATAACAACTCCTTTGGAACTGGAGGGGCAACGGATTGCAAAGTTGCGTTTGTTTCTGAAAGGCAACGTCGGTCGAGACGCCTCGGTGTTCGGGCAACGTCTCGAAGTTCCTGTTACGGACGACGGGCGTGTGATCGTGCTGACCGTATCCGCAGAACCACCTCGCAGCGAGCATGCATTGCGACAAGTCTTGGCACGCTATGTTCGGCCTGAGGAAGCCTTTCATCGGTCGCCGCAAGAGCTATTAGCTCAACTGATCAAGGAGCCGTCGGTGGTTGTTTTGAAACAGCTTCTGGCCGCCTCGAACTTTAGCGAGGCCATTCCCCTAGAGCTGGAACCTCGCTCGAGTTCACTGAACTTGAACGATCCTTCTCCGCTTGCGGTGGTCGAGACCGAGCAAGGCAAACGCGTTGTCGTGCTGTGCCGCGTGCAGTCAGCCGATGCCCCGGTGGACGCTTCCCGGCCGATCGGCCAAATGCCGGAAGCGGCGTTTGTGTTTGATGCCGCAGATGCTTCCTTCCAAGGAATGGTCGGCGGAAAGACTTCCCCAACGGGGCATCCATGCAATCTGAGCTTAACCGACTTGGGGCCAAGTGGGGATTACTTTTTTCAAGTGACCTGGTCGGAAGAGAACGGCTCGTTTCAACAGATTCAGCAGTGGATCCTCGTCGGCCAACTCGACGCTCCTGCCCTGACGGTCTACTCGCACCCGCGCGATCCGGCATGGAGTGCTGATTCGCATCAAGTAAAGACGCTTTCCGCTGAGTTCGGTTACTTGGAGTACAATGGAATCGCTCGAAAGCTTCCTCGGGAGGTCCCTGGTTGGATTGATAGCGGCGTGAAGTTGCCCCGCAAGATCTTCTGGGACGGCACGCGTAACAAGTTCATTGGGCTAGTGAGCATGTGGGTCGAGTCCGAGCCTGCTTACGAAGTTGACGTGGAACGCTCTTCCGCCTTCGAGCCGCTGCAGGTTTCTCCCAGCGACCTCGTGGCAGGCGGTGGCCGCCGCAGCTTCCAGAACTGGCATGCCTGGGATGTTGCTGTACCGCCCGGTAAGCCCGCACAACTGCAACTGCTGTTGGTGAAGCAGAGCGAGGATGGAGAAGTACAGGTCGTGAAGAAGTTTTCCGATTGGCCTCTTGCCAGTGGGATTCACTTTCTGCAGTTGCAGGTTCAAAACGGTGAGGAGTCGTCCACGCTTGTCGTGCAGCCGTTTGCTGTGGAAGGCGCCATCAAACAGCAGTTCACCGCCCCGCCAATTTTGTTTTCTACGCCCAGCTCAGTACCAGAGTCAGCAGTCTTTCGCGCAGGCACTAAGCAACTAGATCTACTTCGTCGCCCTACTAAGGACGAGGGCGTTTCACTTGTCTGGCGTTTGATTCAGTCGTAGGAACTGTTTGCAATTTGCCCTTTTTTGGGGCCATTCTGCTCTAGTGTGATTGATGGGTGCCGCATGCCCCTATTTAGTTGCGTGCCTATTTCAGAAGAGGGTTTGCAACTCGATAAGTGGTAATTCTTCGCCCAAGGAATTTTACGTGTCTGTGTGTAAATTGACAATTTGTCAAAATTCGGCGTTACGATAGTGGATAATCACAAAGACAATCGTTGTTGATTGATAAAGAATCGAAGAACCCTAGATGACAAATTCTCGCTATTGAGCGTTAAGAGTCTCTACATCATGCCCCAGCATCGTGCCCAACACGACTGCACGAATTTGTATTATTCCATTCTCGCATGATTCTTTTGGAGTATCAGGCCATGTTATTTGGTTCCTCGAACACCACGCGGCGAAATGCTTTTACGTTGGTGGAACTGTTGGTGGTGATTGCCATCATCGGTGTATTGATTGCGTTATTGTTGCCGGCAGTGCAGCAAGCCCGTGAAGCGGCTCGACGAATGTCTTGCAGCAACAACATGAAGCAGATGGGGCTGGCCCTGCACAACTATCACGACACCTATCGAACGTTTCCGCCGATTGCCATTGGCGAGTGGCCAGGGAGCAGCGGGTGGGTTCGCTACGCCTCGTGGATGACGCGAATCTTACCGTTTATCGAACAAAAAGCGGCTTACGATATGGTGAACGTTTCAGACAGCACCTACGACAACACCGACGCGGGCTATGCGGCTCCGGCGCGTGGTTGGAAAGCGATGGCTACGGCCCGCGTTGAAGGCTACTGGTGTCCTTCCAGCCCCTTGAAGAAAACCTCCAGCTATCCAACCTCTTCGGCTACCCAAAGTCTTGGTGCCCCGGCGACGATTGATATTCAAATCCCAGACTACGCTGCCAATGGCGGATCGGTTTACAAAGGTGGAACCGCATCGACGTTAAGCGATAAACAGGCATGGGGTTGGGGCGGTTACGTGGCTGACAATGGAGGCATGGGGATCGTCTTTCGCAAAGATGTTGGCCCAGCATTTCCTGGCCAGCCAACGAACTTTGCTTCGCTAACAGATGGTTCGAGCAATACAATCATGGTTGGCGAGCAGTCTAACTATCTCAACAAAGACCATGACGCTCGCGCTGGGTATGTCAACGGCGGGTTTTGGTCCGGCGGAACAGGGACCGACAGCAATGCGTTAAGCAATTACACTGCAACGCTCTATCCGATCAATGCCGTGAATGTCGCTTGGATGGGGATGGCCCCTGACTGGGGACTCGATACGTATGTGTTTAATAACACCGCGTTTCGTTCGGCTCATCCAGGCGGAGCTCAGTTTACGCTGGGCGACGGTTCGACACGCTTTATTGCCGAAACGATCAACTTCCCCACGTACACGGCTTTAATGGATCGCGCCGATGGCGTGCCGGTGGGTGATTTCTAAAGAGCGGGAAGCCAGTTCGTTTGCTAGGTGAATAGCGTAAAGATTGATCCGGCGAACCGACTTAAATCCCGAATCAGAAAAATAAGCGACCTTCGCTTCTCGCCAGGTCGCCCCCCAGCAAACTTGAAATCAGATACTTCGAAAACGGATCGTTATGATGAGTAGAAATTATGCCTGGACACCAGCAGGCATTTGCTTCGCAGTGCTGCTGACCTGCCAAGGCTGTTTTAGCAGCAGCAGCGTACCCTTGGCTGACGTGGCCGGGGTGGTCACGAAAGATGGCAAGCCTGTAGCTGACGCTACTGTGGTGTTTAGCCCAACCGAAGGTCGCCCATCGAGTGGGACAACCGACGAACAAGGCGTGTTCCATCTTCAGTTCACCGCAGAACACGAAGGAGCTGTTTTGGGGACGCATAATGTTACCATTAGTCTCCCAGGCGGCGGTCCTCCGAGCGGACCGGTTTCTTCCTCGAAACGCCCACCTCGGCCTCAAGGTTCTGGGATCCAAGAGATTCATTGGCCAGAACCGGTCACGGTCGAGAAGTCTGGCAACGACTTCAAATTCGAACTTTAATAAAGTCCGCGAAAAAGCATTTCAAAAACCAGTTATCTGGCCATCGCGCTTCGCCAGATAACGGTGCTTTCGGATCAAGTGCTGGGTGATGGCGCGAGACGGGCAGCTGGCCTTGCCTGTCTCGCGCCATCTTTTTTTGCGCCCAGCGTTTTTATCTCACATGAAGTTATTCTTCGTAAGAGCTGGTGTTTGGCTGACGATCACTGATCGCCGCCAACGTTTCTTCCCAAGGCTCTTCCTGGCTTGAGTGGTTGGCCGATTGATCAAGGAAGTTATCCTCGTTCAATATCGCGTCGATCAAGCGTGGATCGAACCGGTCGCCAGGCCCGAAGCCTTCGATCGGGAAGTCAACGGCAGCGAGTGTTTCGACAGCCAAGTCGCGTGAGCGGGAAACGTCGTTAAACACAGAACGCTCTGGTGCGGGGGTAAACACCACCGACGTCAAGCCAGGAGCAGCAGCGAAATGGTTTACTTCCGCCAGGCCGACGTTTATCGGTTGATAGGGAGTCTGCTCTAGGGGCTTGTTAAGTGAAAGTGGTTCCGCTTCGAGCGAGAGTGTAGATGTGGTTGCCGAGGGAAGAGGTTCACTGAGGCCTGGCATCAGGATATCTCGGTTGGCCGATTTCTTGGTGCCAAAGCATTGGACGAACAGTGCAAAATCGCTTAGCGAGACACGCCCGTCTCGGTCGTAGTCGAAGCGGTACGCATCGGGATTGGCAGCATTTGCCTTCTTGCCGAACGCAATCACAAAATCGGCAAAGTCGGCCAATCCGACGAGGCCATCTTCTGTGTGGTCGTAGATCACTGGGCCCAGGTTAGCCGCGATTTCAGGTTCGATGTTGAGAATCTTGCCGTTCACAATCGTCGCAGCATCCAAAGCGAAACCGACGTCGGTAGTGAGCGAGGCATACTCTCCAGGCAGGTCAGCAGACAAGCCCCGCCGATCCGTTGAATCGGGCTGGAACAGCAACGTGCCGAGAAGTACGCGATCGCCGACCTGGTACGTGGAAAGATCGACACCTGATAACGTTAGCGTGGTGGAACGAGCATCGCCATCGGTGCTGTTTTCCAGCGTGGCCGAGGTTCCTAAGTGGCTAGAGATCTCTGGATCGATGAAGTAAGTCGTTGAGGAAGTCAAGTGAATCACGACATCAACCGGTGGCTCGGAAGCGACCTCTTCAACATCGAGCCACACATGCCCCGCAATTTTTTGCCATTCATGGAAGAACGGGGTGGCCGTGTTATCGACCTCGTTGAGTGAAGGCAGCAAACCATTGCGAACCAACGTTACCGTGACCAAGCTGGAGCTTGTATTTTCCGCGACAAACACTTCAACCGTCGCCGTCGCTTCTTCACCGTTGCCATCGGAAATGGTGTACGTAAAGCTATCGTTACCTGTCACCAGGGCATCGGGGGTGTAGGTGATTGTGCCGTCGGCATTGATTTGCACGGAACCTTGCCCTGGTTCGCTGGTCGCCGAAACGGTGAGCGTGTCGCCATCGATGTCCGAATCGTTGGCCAGAACATGGATGATTACCGGCGTATTTTGTTTGGTCTCGGCGGAATCGTTTACCGCAACGGGGGCATCGTTGGTCGGGCCGACGGTAACCACCACGGTAGCTGTGCGAGTCTTGCCGCTGCCGTCGTCGATGGTGTAGGTGAAACTATCGGAGCCGTGGAAGTCGGCAACTGGGGTATAGAGAATCTTTTCCGTGCTTGTAACCTCGACGGTGCCATGCGTGGGCGTTGAGACTGCAGTAATGCTTAGCGGGTCGTCTTCGACATCGCTATCGTTAAGCAGAACATCAATTTCAACGGCCGTGTCTTCGTCGGTCGAAGCTTCATCGTCCACAGGCGACGGCGGGTCGTTCACCGGGGCGACATGAATGACAATGGTAGCCGTATTGGTGCCACCATGGCCATCGCTAACTTCGTAAGTGAGAGTTTCGGTTCCATAGAAGTTGAGATCCGGCAGATAGATCCAGCCAGCCGACCGTTCCTCGGTGCGGCCATGAACGGGAGAGCTTACGTTAAGTACGATCAACTCATCGCCGTCGATGTCGATGTCATTATCGACCAGATGCAGCAGGTAACCATGGTCTTCGAGGAATTCAAAGGTATCGTCGACAGCCACGGGCGGATCATTCGTGGGGGTAACGGTTACCGTGATCGATGAGGTCGCCGTTGCTCCGTTGCCATCGCTGACGGTGTACGAAAAGGTATCGTTGCCGTTGTAGTTTGCGTTGGGTGTATAGGTGATCGTTCCGTCGGCGTTGACCTGGGTGGTGCCGTTGGGGGCTTCGCCGACCGAGATTACCGATAAGGTATCGCCATCAATGTCTTGGTCATTGTCCAAGACGGCAATGGTGATCGGGGTATCTTCGTCGGTCCAGACGATATCGACGACAGGGCTGGGGGGATCGTTGACTGGAGTGATCGTGATTTCGATAGTCGCCCATTCGCTCACACCGTTGCCATCGGAAACTCGATACGCAATTCTTTCGGTACCATTAAAATCTTTCTGCGGCGTAAACGTGATCGTACCATTTCCGTTGTCGATCACGGTGCCATGCGGAGGCGTGCTGATTTGGTCGATTGAAAGTGGATCGCCATCAAGCTCGATATCGTTGGCCAGCAGGTTAATCGTTACTGGCGTGTCTTCATCAGTGGTGGCGGAATCGTTCACGGCAATTGGGGCATCGTCGACCGGCTTAACGGTGATGGTCACCGTGGCCGTGCTGGACCCGCCCGCTCCATCTTCCACCGTATAGGTAAAGCTATCGCTGCCAAAATAATCCTTGTTGGGGATATAAGAGATCTGACCATCTTCCTGCGAGATCAATGTCCCATGCTGAGGAATGGTCGAGTCGACAACTTTTAATAGCGGCCCGTCGACATCCCAATCGTTGTCCAGAATATTATAGTTAAGAATTTTTTGGTCTTCGTCGACTTCGAGCACATCGTCTGTTAGGACCGGAGGATCATTCACGGCAGCTACATTCACCGTGACGCTGGCCGAGCGCGTTATGCCGTTGCCATCCGAGACATCGTAATAGAAGATATCAGAGCCAAAGTAGTTTTCCGCCGGGGTGTACGTTACGGTTTGGTCTGCATTTAGAATTGCGGTGCCATTCCGCGGATTGGTGACAAACGTGACTTGTAAGGTATCTCCATCCAAGTCGCTATCGTTGGCTAAAATATCGATCACAACCGACGTGTCTTCGTTGGTCGCAGCGATGTCGTTAACTGCCTCGGGGGCATCGTTCGCACCGGTTACGGTCAGGCTAACCGTCGCTGTGTCAAAGCCACCTTGCCCATCGCTAATGGTGTACGTGAAACTATCTTCGCCTTGGAAGTTTGAATTGGGCGTGTAGGTGAAAGAACCATCTGCTTCGAGAACAACGGTTCCGTGCGCGGCTTGGGTGGTTAAGCTTGCGGTAAGAGGATCGCCATCAGGGTCGTAATCGTTGGCTAGAAGTGGATCAGCCGTGCTGCCCGACCCTATATGGGTACGAAAACGTAAGTCGTAGTCGTTTTGGGCGGGGGTAAGGCGAATGTTTCCATCTACATAGAGCGAGCCGGCGGCATAGTTGTCGCCGTTTAATAGATCGGAGTTGGTGGCGTAGAAGAATAGGGTGGCAGACGAGTTGGCTACCGTGCCGATGGTGAACGTTTCCCCTGCGCTTAACTCGAAGTTGCCCGCAGAGACATTGATGGTGATCCAATTGTTGATATCGGACTCTTGAATGATGTACTGCGTTTGAAAAGATTTCACTCCGGTTCGCCAAGGAGCACCACGCGTCACGAAGAAGTCGAGCACCGCTCCGGCTTCGGTGTTTTGTCCCACGAAGAGATCGACCGAGCTAAGCTGACCTGCTTGACCGGCGACGACTTGTTGTTGTAGGTTCAGATATTTCGCATTAAACACATGCATCCCGTCCTCGCGATCGTTTACTTGATCGAGTGAACCGGAAGCAACAGCTGAGACCGTCAGCGGAGTATCTTCTTTCAAGGTGTAGCTATCGTCCTGGGCAACCGGTGGCGTACGGACGAGGCCGATTTGAATGGTCACAGTTGCAACATCGGTGAAGCCGGTTCCATCGTTGACCGTATAGGTGAAGCTGTCTTGTCCTTCATAATCGGGGTCAGGCAAATAGGTCACGGTGCCGTCGGCGTTGATGGTCACCGTGCCATGGGTGCCTTGGGTGACACTCTCGACTTGAAGTTGATCGCCATCTTGATCGCTGTCGTTCGCCAAAACCGGTATCACGACCGTTTGATTGGTTTGGGTGGCGGCAGAATCATCCACCGCGATCGGAGCAACATCTTCTCGTTCGAAGGCACCGATATCGACGGCCAAGCCTTGTGGACGGGCGACACCTCGTTGATCTGTCGCTGGGGCAAGACTCGTGTTGCCAGAGTCGATCGCCAAGCTATCGATCAGCAGTGCGTGCGTGAATGTAGGGCCTCCATGATCGCCTAAGGGACCGAGTCTGGGATCGAGCGGGTTTTCTGCGGTGCCCGTTAAATCGCCCGTCCCGATAAACCCTGAGGCGCCGGTTACATCGCCAACGAGATTATAGCCGAGGCTCAAAGCCGCCCCGACCACATCACGCCCACGGGCCGGGCCAGAATTATTGGCGACAATCGTATTGGCAAACGTAATCGCAGCGCCTGAACCGTTCGTGTAAATCGCGGTGCCTGTGTTTTTGACGAAAGTGCTGGAAGTAATTGAGAACTTGTCTTGGGTTGCGCTCCGGCTGAGGTTATTAATTATGGCGCCACCGAAGACTGCCTCGTTGGCAGAAAACGTCGAATTGGTGATCGACATTTTGCTGTAGGGACCATCTTGCGCCTCTATAGCGCCACCTTGGCCAGAGCTGCCGATGGCGCGTTTGGAAGTATTATGATCGAACGTGGAACCATGGATGGTAGTCGGTACGGCAACGCTCAGCGCACCGCCGCCAAAACGAGCATCGTTCCCGGTAAACGTTGTATCGAAGACCTCAAGCGTTACCCCGTCGGCCACACCGGTTAGATTGCCTGCCGAGTAAATCGCGCCACCGGAATTGCTGGCGTAGTTGCCTTCAAATCGGCTCTCACGGATTTCCAATTTACCCGTCGAGCTAATCGCGCCACCCAGCCCATAGTACGAACTGCCTTCGTTGACCGGTGCCTGGTTATCCAAAAAATGGGTGTCGGTAATCAGCACATTGTTGTAGAACTCAATGCGCATTGCCCCACCGATTTGCTCGGAGTAGGTCGAGCCTATCGCGCGGCCTCCGGTAAGGGTCATCCCGTGGAATTCAATAGATAACGCCGCTTTTTTGGGCATATCAAAGATGCGTTCACCCAAGCCCCGATCGCCTGCGGCATCGATGATCGTCTCTCCGGAACCTGCCCCGAAAATGGTTAGCCCATCGGTAATATCAAGATCGCCGTTTACCGCCGTATCGTCTGCAGCGCCAGAACGGGTTAACGTGTACGTGCCAGCTGGTAAGGTAATCGTATCGTTGCCCGACAAGGCATTCGCTTCCATGATCGCCGCACGTAAGCTGGTGTTCCCCTGGGCGTCGGCGGCGATGCCATCTCCCGGGGTGATGTCGACCGTATCGAGGGTCGTGTTCACCACAAAGTGGGCCGCCAGCATCGACCGGTTTTCTAATTGGTCGAAACGCAAAACGCGATCTGAGCGACGTTGACGAGCAGAACGTGTGCGGCGGGACTTTTTCGGTTGTCGAGACATGATTTGCGCAATCGGAGGAAGAGGGATTCGCTGGCCAAGCAGGAGTGAAGCGTTGTGACCTTGATCAAGGGAACGCGTGTTCCAGCAAAGCTGTTCAGGCATTCCCTTTTTGCCCAAAGAAAGAGCTCGCTGAAACTCGCATAAGTAAAGTTGATTGCGTATGCTATGTCAAGTTAATATATGCGCACAAATGAAACTCTTTCCTTGTTCAATTTCGGGGTGTTTCTCCGGTCTGCACTTATCCAAAGACAACAAGGCGAATGTTCTCTTTCGGTACGACGAAACGAATGAGTACGCAGTACCGAACCACGACGCTGTTCAAGCTATGTTTCGCCTCGGCCCTGGCAGCTACGTTTTATGGAAATGCGTCGATTCTCTGGTTCGTGATGCTGCAAAGCTTGCTAGGAGCGTATGTGGGTGCCGGCAAAGCAATGCAAACGAAGCAGTCTGGCCTGCTTTTATCCCGTCGCTGGCTTTCACCTGGCTGGTTGGCCTAGTCGTGCAGATACACAGCTATAGCGAAGCCATCGAGTTCCATCGGACCACAGGCTACCCGATCTTCGAGGACGGGGTGGTGATGGAACTGTTGGTGATGTTGCCCACGTTGTTCTTAATCTACGGTAGCATCGGGGCGGTTGTGGCAATTCTGAGCTCTCTTGTTGGTCAGCACATGCGCGAATTCGTTATGAATACAGTTCGTTATTGACCAATTCAATGGCTGACAGCGAGAGGAATTGTCAGCGTTCAAACAGCTCAAAAGCTTTCTCCGAAAAAACATTGACGACAGGTGTCGGCATCGCTATGATCTGCGTGTCGACACCTGTCGTAAATGTCTCGTGGCGACATTTCGTAACGAGCGAACGTTTCAAGGAATAGCTCATGGCAGAAAGCCCGGAAGGGTCACTAACCCCAGCCCAGTTCGAGATCTTGCAGCTTCTATGGGAAGCGGAACGCGGATTGAGTGCGGCGGAAATCTGGGAAGCAATTCGTGAAAATCGCGACGTGAGTCGGACGACGATCTCGAATTTGGTCGATCGCCTGGAGAAGCGAAACTGGTTAGTCCGCAGCAAGGAAGACGGCGTGTTTCGCTACGTGCCGAGTATTGATCGCGAGGTGGCCGAAGGGAAATTGGCCGCAGAGTTCGTCGGCGATTTCTTCAATGGATCGGCTGCTAACATCGTGTTGAGCTTACTGGGATCGAATCAGATTTCCACGACCGAGCTCCAACGACTGAAGGCGATTCTTAACGAATCCAAGTCTCGTAAGAAGTAAGGGCCTGTCATGTCATTCTTTTCACCGCTGATCGTGTTTGCCTTGAATCTGGCGATCGCGGCGTCGCTGTGTCTGGGCGTAGCATTGCTGCTGTCGCGCCGCTTTGCTTCGTTGCCGAAACGCTACGGGACCCTTTCCGCTGGCCTAGCGGGCTGTCTACTGGCTCCAGCGGCGGTCGCGCTGGGAACGTGGCTTTCGTTGGGGATGCTGCCCAGTATGGACGTGGTCGCCAGCCGGTCGCCTGCAACGAACACTTTACCTGTGGAGTCAACGCCGAAGCCGAACTTGCCGCCAGTCAGGCAACCGATGGCAAAGACGGAGGCTGCCGCATACGCTGAAGATCGGCCTCGCACGGCCTCCCCTGCTCCGGTAGTTCGTGAGCCAGCCAGGCTCGTTGCTGCCAGTTCTCAGCCTAAGCAAAGGGAAATCCCGCCAGTGCTTTCGCAGTCAGCACCCCGTGCAGAGCCTGTCGCCGATGCCAATGCTTGGCTGAAATGGACTTGGCTGACCGGGCTAACGTTGATACTGGCCTGGTTGCTCGGCTGTGCCATCATGATCGCGCGTCAGCTACGCAATATCCTGCGTTGCCGGGCTTTCCTCAGCAGTTGCCAACCGGTGGCAGACGAAACCGTTCAGGCGCTGCTTGCTGAGCAATGTCAGCAACTGGGGATTGCCAATGACGTTCGCTTGCTCGAATCAAACAGCCTGCCGGCGCCGCTGGTGGTGGCTTGGTGGCGACCGACGGTCGTGCTGCCGACCGATATCAACTTGGAATTGTCTTCCTGCCAGTTTCGCAGTGTGCTGGCTCATGAGTTGGCTCACATCCAGCGGCGCGACCACTGGACAACCACCGCCCAAGCAATTGCCGTCATCTTGTATTGGTGGAACCCGCTGGTGCATGGGACCGTCGCCCGTATGAACGGGCTGCGCGAGATGATCTGCGACGATATCGCCACGTCGCTCAATCTGCAAAATGAAAACCGCGTCGAGCCCACCGACTATGCCGAGTCGCTGGTGAAGATGGCCGAGCGGGCCGTACGGTATCAGCAAATGGCTGGTTCGCTGGGAATCAGCCTGTCGTCTTACAGCGAAATGGAACGACGCATTCGTCGAATTCTTTCTGAAAGGACTAGTCCCGTGGAACTGAGAATCACCAAACGTTTCCTGGCGGGGCTCACGGCCCTCTCGCTGCTGCTGGTCGTTGGCCTGGCCTTCGCCCAGGTTCCTGCCGAAAAGCCACCGGTTAGCGAGTCCAAAGAAACTGCGCCAGCAAAGGCCGCCCAAGAAGAAAAGAAGGACGAAACCAAGTCCGCCAAGAACGACCAGAAGCCCAAGAAGACGCACAAGCTCGAAGGCGTCGTCCTCGACCAGGACGGCAAACCGGTAGCTGGGGCGACCGTGCATGTGGTCAGCGCCCAGTTCGGTCATGACGAGCAGCTTACAACCGACAAGCAAGGACACTATCAAACAGATGCCGAAATCGGTTTGGGTTATCGCCGCATCTATGCCATGTCGCCCGATGGAAAGCGGATGGGGTTTTATAAGCCCCCAGGTGTCGTCAAGGAAGGGGATTCCCAGGTTGCGGAAATTCGCTTGGAGCCGATCAAGACTGCCCAAGTGAAGGTGGTCGACGGCGAAGGGGCACCGATCGAAGCTGCACAAGTCGCCCTCCAGCTTGGTCATCCCAGCATGGCTGGCCCGGCGACAACGAATGCGGAAGGAATCGCTACGCTCACTTTTCCAGAGTCGGAGCAAATTCAATCCGCGATTGCCTGGAAGGATCACGCCGGGTTCGATTACAAGCTCTATTCGCTTCCCTACCAGCAAGCTGGCGACCAACTGACCAAGAAGCCAGAATTTCCGCTCGACGGGATCGAGACGCTCGAGCTTACCGGAGCCAAACCTTTGACGGTGCATGTTACCGATACTGATGGAAAACCACTGCCGAAGGTTAAGACCCATGTGTGGCTGCTGAAGAAGGAGCAAGAAAGCGATCAACTGAATTTCAGTTATTACCTTGATTGCTTTACTCGGAATACCGACGCGACCGGTAGCGTAGCGTTCAACTGGTTTCCGGCATGGCAGAAAGAGGCGACGACCGTTTGGCCCAAAATCGAAGGTTATGTGCGTGCCCGCGGCATGTACGAGCCTGTCGCGGACGCAGGGACGCTTAACGTGAAGCTCGATCGTCTCGTCCCGCTGCGTGGGAAGGTGACCTTGCCTGACGGTAAGCCAGCCGCAGATATCTATGTCAGTGCGATCGGGGATGGCTATTCTTTTGATGACTTTCGTGGTGGAGGAAAGACCGACGAAAACGGGCGGTACGAAATCTTCGTCTCTCCGAACCAGATTTATATGCTCTCGATCTATGGAAAAGAGTGGTCTGCCCCAGCCCAGTCCGGTTTTGCGGTACTGCCAGGCGAAGAGGTACCGGAGCACGATTTTGTGCTGGCACCTTCGACCAGGGTCTACGGACAAGTGCTGAACAAAGCCACCGGCAAACCGGTCGCCGGCGAGTTACTATACCTGACACAAAAAGGGAAAAGCCTTAACGACATCGGGAAAGAAATCTTGCCGAACCCCGAGAAATCGAACCGATGGGTCAGCCCTTTTCATCAGCTCAATCGAAAAAGCGGGGACGAGGGGGAATTTGAATTCTTCGTCGGCGAGGGGGAATACAGTTTGTTCATCTCGGGGTACGATGCCGAGAAATTCACCCTGGCCGGGGAAGCCGAAAAGAAGGTGAACTTATCCATCGAAGTCGATGAGAAGGTTCTCTTCACCGGGAAAGTGCTCGACGACCAGACCGGCAAGCCAATCGCCGGCGCCAAGATTCACGCTGTTTCGCGCAATTTCAATCGCCACAATGATTGGCAGGCCTCGACCACCAACGATGGAAAGTTCCAGGTCGAACGCTATGCCGAGGCGACGTACCTTTACGTGACCGACGGTACGCGCACACTCGGCACGATCGCCGAAATCGATGCCAATGAAACCAACGCGACGTTTCGCTTAAAGAAGCTAGGCAGCGCCACTGGCCGTTTAATGACCGAGGATGGTTCGCAAGTCGCCGCCGGAGTGAAGCTTTACTATGGCTACCGCATTCAGGACATTACCAAAGTCTATTCATCCAATCGGTTTGGTGCCCTCATCACGACCGATGAAAAGGGCCAGTTTACCATGCCAGCGCTCGCGCCCGGCTGGGAATACGAATGTGCGTTGCATGATCACCCGTCTGGCTACGTCTTGAACGTCGCCAAGGTTACCGTCGAGCCAGGACAAACCGTGGACCTCGGTAAGGTGAACACGCCGGAAGCTCCCAAACCGTATGTACCGCCGACCTTAGCCGAGCGTACCCAAAGCGCCTTCGAAATCAAAGGAACACCGCTTGAACGTTTGGCCAGTGGCAAGCGCAATATCAAGATCGTCAACCAAAATCTGCTGATTGTCTTTGCCGATCCGACCGATCCGCGGGTGAAGTCGCTCATGCAAATTCGGTTTGAAGATGAAGACTTCAGGGCCTATCGTGACGACTTCCGTTTCATGGCCATTCCGACCGATCAAGATCGATTGGAAGCGGCCCAGACGCTGGCCCAGGAACTCAAACTTCCGCCGCTTAGCAATGACGAACTCTTGCTGGTGATTGTCAATCGAGAGGGTGAACTTGCCGGCAAGATCACCGCCGGCCAGATTTGCGAAGGGGAAGCCGTGGCGAAAACCAACCTCTTCAGCCAGCTCGATCACTACAAGATCAAGCCGCACGACGCCCGCCAGTTGCTGGACGAGGCCTTGGCCAAAGCGGCGCGGGAAAACAAGCGGGTTCTCGTGCAAGAGACCGCCACGTGGTGCGGACCTTGCCTTCGTTTGAGTCGCTTGCTGCTGGAAAAGAAGCAGTGGGAAAAGGACTATGTCTGGGTCAAGATGGATCATCGCTGGACCGGGGCGGCCGAGATCATGAAAGAGATGCGAGGTGAGGCCAGCGGCGGGATTCCGTGGTTTGCGATTCTCGATGCGGAAGGGAACAAGCTGGCGACCTCGAACCTGCCGGACTCTGGCAATAACATCGGTTTTCCCTCGGAAGCCACCGGCCAGGAACACTTCGCCAACATGCTGAAAGCAACCCGTCAGCGAATGACCGACCAGGAAATCGCCGACCTGGCTGCGGCTGCTGGCGAGAAATAAACGGTCAGGCCTGGGGCGTTGGTTCGATCTTGGTTACCAATTCCTCTAGCAGTGAAACCTGAGCCGGATTGATCTTCTGCTTGGCGGTGGCCAAGTTGAAGAATTCGGCTCGGTCGATTTCGGGGAAGTCTTGCTGGCGGCCTGATTTTGGTGGCCACTCGATTGTGAACGTGTTGCTGGTCAAGCGGCTCGGATCGCAGGTTCCTTCCACGGCCCAGGCATGCACGACCTTGCCTCCCTTTTGTTTGATTGGTGTCAGCGCGATCAAGTCGCCGAGAGGCACGACACCGGTTTCTTCGGCGAACTCCCGCAAAGCTGCTTGCTGGGCGCCTTCCGCTTCGTGGACTTCTCCTTTGGGAATTGTCCACGCGCCGGCATCTTTCTGGCGAAAGAACGGCCCGCCGGGATGGGCCAACAGGACTTGCAACTCGCCAGCTTCGCGACGAAACATGAGCAGCCCGGCACTGATTTTGGAAATCGCCATCGGTTACCTCGAAAACAGCCGAACCAGCCACATCACGCCAGTTAACATTAAGCTAAGCACGATGCAGGTCGCTAAGGGAAAATAGAAATGGAAGTTGCCTCGGTCGACGGCAATATCCCCTGGAAGTTTGCCCAACCAAGGAAGCGAACCGCCCCACAGCCAAACAACGCCGACACCGACCATAAGCAAACCAACGAGAATCAAAAGCCAACCAGGATGCGACATGACGGTGTACTTCGTAAGTTGGGAAGAAAGGAGAACACGCGGTCCCCTTTTGAAGCATCATTCAACAAGACCTTACGTGGGGCAACCCGGCTGAGGTCAGCAAACGTCGTTATTCCTGTCTCGGCTATTGCTGGCTCAATGGGGGACGCTGTTGGCAGTACAAAAAGAAGCCGCAGGCATGCCTGCGGCTTCTTTTTGATTTGACGCTCGATGGAATCGGGGCAACTCAGGGAAGCCCCGGTGCGTGTGATAAAACGCCAATCTCGGGATCGCTCAATTGCTTCGAGATTAAGACATCTTGATCTCGTAGCCCTTGCGGTTCTCGCGCGAGAGGAACGTGTTGGCTTCGGCGTCGCCAACGATTTCTCGCTTTTCTGGATCCCAGTTCAGCGGGCGCCCTAGACGCATGGCGATGTTCGAGAGGTGACAGATTTCGAGCATGCGGTTATGCGACCAAACGTCCGAAACCGGCGTCTCTCGTGAGTTCATACACTCGATGAAGTTGACGCTGTGGTTCGCCGGAACCGGGCCGCCGTAAACCGCTTCGATAGCGCCTTCTGGCAACGGGTTGCTGGACAGGTCTTCAACCGGTTTGCCGACGATCTTGCCACGGTTGACAAAGAAGCGTCCCTTGGTGCCCTCGAACAGGATACCGTTGTCCCCTTCGCTGGTCACAATCATTTCAACATTCTTAGGCATGTCGACCTGAATGTTAAACTGCGTGGCGACATTGTAGCGATCGTGGACGACCGGGTAGCCCTTTTCGTATTCGCAGCCCAGCTTGTAATCGAGCGGGGTAATTTTGCTTGGGCCGGTATCGGTCGCTCCGAGTGCCCAGCAGGCGATATCGACGTGGTGAGCACCCCAGTCGGTTAGCTTGCCGCCAGCGTATTCGTGCCAATCGCGGAACGAGTAGTGACAGTTGCTGTACAGCGGCACACCGCCGCCGTAACCTTGACGCATCTCGGGCAACGCGCGGTAATCGCATTTCGGGGCTGGGCCGAGCCAGAAATCCCAATCGAGCCCCTTAGGCACTGCGGTTACCGGAATCTCAGGCGAAGGCGACATGCCGTTGATACCGCAAGTCACTTTCTGCACGTCGCCAATTCGCCCGTCTTGAACCATGGCTATCGCTTGTAGGAAGCGGTTATCGCATTCGCTGCGCTGCATGGTGCCGACTTGGAAGACGCGACCGGTCTCTTTGACGACCTTTTCAATCAGCTTTCCTTCGTCGATGGTCAACGTCAGCGGCTTTTCGCAGTAGACGTCTTTGCCGGCGTACATTGCTTCGACGGCGACCTTGGTGTGCCAGTGATCAGGCGTGGCGATCATCACAGCGTCGATATCGTTCCGGTCGAGCACTTTGCGGTAGTCGCCGTAAGCATCGGGGGCTTTACCGTTTTGACGTTTCTTGACCTTTTCGACATTGTCGGCCAGGACATTTTCGTCGACATCGGCCAAAGCGACGAAGTCGGCATAGGGTGTCGTCTTCGAGGTGATTGTCCAGCCTTGGTTTCGCAAGCCGATGGTGGCGAAAGCAGGCCGATCGTTCGCGTTTTGGTAACCGAACGCTCGATTGGCCGAAGGAATAATGACGGCGGCGGTACCCACCGCAGCAACGCCTTGCAGAAAGCGGCGACGAGTCGTTTGAGGAGCACGCGACATAAGGTCAGATCCTATATGGGGTGAAATAAAGATAGAGGGTGGGGATAGGGACGCGATGCGCGGACACCCGCCAGCGAGGAAATGGAAGTCAACCCCTTATTGATGTCTACACTAGCCATCTAAAATGGTTCAGGCGTTTAGTACCCAAACTCTGAGGCTTCCGTTGGTCGCCCACTTCGATTAGCTACGCAGATCCCAATAAGACGAGACATCCAATAATACGCACTTGGGGAGTCGATTTTTACCCTTACATGATAACATAATCGTGATCCCTGCGAGAATAATCCTTCTGAAGTCGCTTTGCAGAGGGGAAAGGTAGTGCTATTTGGGGTTGGGTTAGGGCATGGCCTTGGAAATCATCCGTTGAAAACGGTCAGGCAGGAAGAGAACAATTCATGAAGATTACCATCGTGGGCACGGGCAAAGTCGGTTCGGCAATAGCCTTCGCGGCGACCGTCAACCCGCCTGCAAGCGAACTATTACTGGTGAATCGAAACCGCGACAAGGCCGAAGGGGACGCGATCGACTTGGCCAATGCCAGCGCCATGCGGAACAGTAATATGCGAATTCGGGCTGGGGACATCGCTGACTCGGCGGGCTCGGATATTCTTATTTTTACGGCGTCGGTCCCCTATGGCGACCCGAACCGTAAGCGCTCGGAATTGGCTGCGGATAATCGAGCGATCCTTGAGCAGTGGATTCCTCCCTTGGCCAAGGCCAGCCCCGATGCCATTTTGCTGATGGTCAGCAATCCGGTCGATGCGCTGACGTACGCCGCGCTGAAACTTTCCGGCTTTCCGCCAGAGCGGGTGATTGGCACTGGTACGCTGTTAGATAGCGTGCGTTACCGGGCACTGCTTTCGGCTGAACTGGAAATACATCCCGACGACATCCGGGCCTATATTTTAGGCGAGCATGGCGACACGCAGTTCGCCGCGCATTCGGTTGCGATGACGGGAGGAGAAAGATTCTATCCGAGTGATACGTCGGCCAGGCTGTTTCGAAAGACGGTCAACATGGGCTACGAAGTTTCCGCGATGAAAGGATTCACCAATTACGGAATCGCCTTAGCCACGATGACGATTGTCGATAGCATTGTTTACGATCTTCGCCACACCATGCCGGTTAGTGTGCTGATCGATGGCTTCTTGGATGTCGACGAGGTATGCTTGTCGCTGCCGGCGGTTATCGGGCGGCAAGGAGTAACTCGGGTTCTACATCCCCTGCTCTCCGATGAAGAACAAGCTGCGTTCCGTCACTCGGCAGACGCGGTAAAGTCGTGCATTGCTTCGTTGGGAACGTTTTAAGCGAAGCAGGTGAATCGCTCGTCTGACACTTGGACCGACGAGCGATTTCCCTGATAGATTCTATTTGGTTAGGTCGAACGTTAGCTCGTTTTCGCCTGCTTGGATCGAACAAGTCAGCCCGCTGGTGGCTGGGTTAGCGTAACGCGCCGGCAAGGCTCGCTCAGTAATGACCATGCCTGATGGCCCGCCAGGTGCTGAGGCCGAGGTGGGGGCATCTTTTTGCGGCTTAGCCGGAGGCTTAAAGGCATTGATCGCGACCGATGCTTCACCAATGGGAGCCCCATCCCCTTGTTCAAATGTTGAAACGTTAAGGATCTTCCCGTTTTCAATCACGCCAAATGCACTGCGTTGCCCGGGAACCTCGAAAATGATTTTCCCCTCTTCAATGGGTTTCCCTTCGTAAGTGACCGTGCCGGTGACCTGAGCCAAGTTGTTGCCAGAACCACAACCCAATGCTAGTGGAAGCAGGGTCATAGCGATGAGATACCCTGCTGATGTTGGCCACGTGCGAGCCCAACTACAAGACATAGAGACTGCCATCGATATTACTTTTCCTATCCAAGGTCGTTGGAAAAAGAACAGATTCACCAATTTAAACCTTAAGCGATACGGCTGCGATTAAGGCAAATTGCCCGTTTCGCCACCACTCTTGGAAGCCGCCGCGCGATAGGTCACGCCATCGATGGTTTCCGGCAGAAAGCGTACCGAACCATCGCACAGCAGAAAGTTCGCTCCGCCTGGGTGAAAGCTGCGAAAGACAATGTTCTCTTGCCAGTGAGAAACCGTGGGACCAAGCGTACCGTTGAGAAAATCTCGGTTGCGATGATTGATTGGATAGGCCGTGTTCGAGAAGCAGGCCGAACCCCAGTTTTGCCAGTGGCTCCAGGCTCCGACGACTTCGCCTAAGAGAATCGTATGCGATAGACCATCGGTGATATCGGCAAACCGGGCCGAGTAATCACGGCAGCCAATGACCCCTCGGACCATTAGCTCGGAATTGCCTGCACCGCTATGGGTGACGCCGACGCCACCGATACCAGTAGAGTTGTTGTAATCGCCGATGTTGGCGGCATAGTCGCACTGAGACAATTCCCAACTGGCCGAGAAGTGATCTTCAACCGCCGGTTCCCCCCCTTGCGAATTCGAAGGGCAAAGGAATTGCGGATGCACCATGCGGACAAATTTGTAGTTACAAATTACGCTCGGATCATCCATCATCGCGTTGTTCCAGCTACTTGGCCGGTCGTACGACGGCTTGGAAAAATCGATGTTGTCGTAGATGGCGCTTCCTTCCATGAAGGCCAGCAGGCGAGGTGCCCAGCCCCATTCACGACGTGGTTGGCCTAGTTGCTCTATTTCGGAATTACCGGGGGGTAGCTTTTTAAAAGTATCGTGATAGTTGTGCATCGCGATACCTAGCTGTTTCATTTGATTGGTGCATTGCATACGACGAGCCGCTTCGCGAGCTTGTTGTACCGCAGGTAACAAGAGAGCAATTAAGACACCAATAATTGCGATCACAACGAGTAGCTCTACCAAAGTAAAGCCGTTCCTATTAACGGAGATACGCACGGAGCTGCGGCCTTTCAAACGGATAGGAATGTAGGAGAGAAAAAGGAATTTGAGGAGGGGTGATGGTGGACTATCTATTTCTCAACCGACTCTTGAAAAGACAGCGAGCGAAATTTAGGAATCCAAATCGAGTTGGCGTAGCGAAACAAACTGTGGTAGTCGCCTGATCTGCGAAAGTACTATAGCTGATCGGGCGATTGAATTGCAATAAGTTTGATGTTTTTTTATTGCTAAGTAGAAGTTTGTCAAAAAATAAGGTGTTGATTGCTATTGGCAGACATCAATTATTTAAAAACCAGTAGAGGTTAATGTGGTACGCTTTGCTGTCTCTGCGACAAGGAATTGAGAATGCTGCGGACGGCACCGCCAATCGATCAGAGCGACCAACGAAAGCTGCGGTGCCTGTGAAAGAACGCTCGCTTGGACTTAGGTTACCCGCGCGGACATCCATAAAAGTTCTGCTTTCACTTGGTTGGGGTTCGCGGCTGGTTAAGCGTAACCCCATTCGCGTCGCAATGCTTGTAGGTAAGTTAAGCGGACGATGACGGCGGCGGCGATGATTCCGACACCTGCGACACCATAAAGCCCCGGAGCTTGTTGCTCGAATGGAATGCCAAGCGAGTCGAGTATCAGGGCCAAGACGAATATCAGTACGAACGGAGCCAAGATCATGGCGATAAAGTAGCCAACCAATACCCAGACTTGGCGGATGGCAAAGACCGACGTGCTTAACGCGTAGCCCCACACCATGGCGAGCAGTGGCAAGGGAATAAACGGGCGGATATCGATCTCTGGACTTTCTTGGGGAAGGATAAACAGTTGATAGCCAATCCCGATCACTACTGGGATGATCGTCCAGCTTTGATCGCGGGCCAACGCGGCAAACAATTGTTGGGTGAATTCTGGGCGGCTTACCGGCCGAAGCGATTCGGTTTGTAGACTACGGCAACGCCGATACCAAACGCTTAATGGCATGAAGAGGGCCATGGCCTCCATTTGAAAGAGGAAACCCAGGTAAATCGAACTGTTCACTCGATTTTGCGAGATGATGTAGGAAACAACTAAAAAGCCGAATCCTATAGCCAGCATCGTGCCAAAAGGGCGAAAGATGTTGCCCATTTGCCACAGCTTGGCTTGCTGCCAGAGAGAGCTACCGGCGAGTTGAGGATAGGGCCGCGTACGATCCCATAGCGATTGCCACCAGTTTTTGGTGCTGAACGCGGCTCGTCGTTGTTGCTGCGGATCCCACGGCGAGAAGCCAGGGTGCATCGCCGATACTTCGTAAATCCGTCGCGTCATCTGGGGAAGTTGTTGAAAACAAATTGCCAGTAGGCTCCCTTCGACGAGCAACAGTGTCAGGGCCAGCACCCAGGTAGTTCCTAAGAAAAACCACTCCATTTCGCCGGCAATCGTGGGAGAAACGTAGCTGCCCAAAGCGGGAAGCCAAATCAT
Source organism: Bremerella cremea (assembly GCF_003335505.1). Lineage (NCBI taxonomy): Bacteria > Pseudomonadati > Planctomycetota > Planctomycetia > Pirellulales > Pirellulaceae > Bremerella > Bremerella cremea. Next base: position 25,156 of record NZ_QPEX01000027.1, on the reverse strand, counting down.
CACGCCGGAGAAAATCCCTATCGGAATACAAATGCCGCGGATTAGCGAAGACCGCGACAGCGACCCGACGAGCACCACCATTATCAAGGCAGGAATGCCTAACGAAAGAACAACTGCCGGAAGCAGCGCGGTGCCGGCGTTGATTAGCACCAACATGGTAACGAAGCTACCTCCCAGTATAACCAACAGTGCCGCCAACTGATGAGGGCGATGGTAGTCAGGGATGATCACACTATGCTGCGTGGCGAAATGGGCCCATATTTGTAAAGCCACGATGATACTGATCAGCGCCGAGAAATAGACCGAATACATCAAAATTATTTGTTGGGACCTTGAGTTGGTCGCGTGGTAAAGCACGACGCCAGGAAGTACCGCAGTGGTGCGTGCCAACGGATAAGGTTGGCTCACGAAGATCGAACGCAGGTGCGGTTGATCGCGGAGCGGGGCCAGTTGCGCCGGATCCCAGGCCGGGGTAGGAGGCGTCACCTCGGCTCCAGGGTGGCGATCAACCACCGCCGAACTCAGCACAAGCGTTTCCAGGTTCGGTATTTTGGCGACGACCGATAAGGTGTTTGGGTTCAACGCGTCCCGTTCGATACGCAGCACACGAAGCCGCGTGAGTTGCGACATCTCGTCGGCATGCTCTACGAGCAAACGCGAAGGAACATCGAGCATCTCTAGCCGCGATCCGAGCACCGTCCAGGTTCCGCTGGGGATTTTTCGGGCATGGAGCTCCAACTCTTGCAGCTTGGTTAACGATTCGATTTGTGTGAGTCGCTCGGCGGTTAGCTCTTGGGTAGAAAGTTCGAGGGTGGAAGCCTGGGTGAAAAGAGTCAAGTCAACCAGAGGCTGATCAGGTGAATCGCTGAGGTAAATGCTATCAACCCAGGTGAGAGGATGCCCTTCTAGATCATTTTTCCAATCGTCGTTGTAGATGAAAACGTTCTGCCGCGAAAGCTGGATGGAAGGCGCGATTTCGTAGCCGCTTTCTCGCCAGAACGTCCCTACCAGAAACAGGGGCACTGCTAACAAGAGAGCAATTCCTCCCAGCAGCAGGACGATCTTGCGTTGCCAATAGGTGCGTAGTACCTGGTATAGCTGCTTGTTCACGCCATCACCTCGTCGGCTGGATTGTCTAGGCGGCCGGTCCATTCCAGGAAGATCTCTTCCAGGTTCAAATCCTCGACCTGAACATCGGCTTGCCACTGTTGGGCGAGCGTGTCGCGTAGTTGGTCGTTCATGTGGACGACTGAAACCAGGGCATGCTGGCCATTGATTTCGTAGCGGATCGCACCGGGAACGACAAAGTGAGTTGGTAGTGGCTTTTGGCTGTAGATTCGCAGCCGCTTGCAACCTTCTTTCAAGGTATCGAGCGGACCATACCAAGCGAGTTGGCCATCGCGGAGGATAGCAACATGCGATGCAATTCGTTCCAGATCGGAGGTGATGTGCGTGGAAAAGAGAACCGTGTTTTGTTCCGATTCCGTGAACTGGACCAACGATTGCAGGAATTGGCGGCGGGCGAATGGGTCGAGACTGGCGACCGGTTCGTCCAGCATAAGTAGTTCCGGCTGGTGCCCCAGCGCTAAGATGACGGCCAGCTTCTGCCGCTGCCCAACCGACAAGGCCCCGACACGTTTATCGCGAGGAAGTTGCCACTCTGTTAGTAAGTGACCGACACGGTCTGGCTGCCACTGCGGGTAGAACGCCCCGGTGTAGTCGCACATGCTTTGCACGGTCATCCACGGCAGTAGCTCGAAGTCCTGCGAGACGTACCCGATGCGAGCCTTGGTTTTGCCGCTCAGGTTCCACGAGTCTTCCCCCAGAAGGCTGCACGAACCACTGGTCGCTTGTAACAAGCCCAGCAGACATTTGATCAGGGTCGTCTTCCCGGCAGCGTTGGTGCCGATCAGGCCGACAATCTGGCCAGTCTCGATCGTCAAGTCGATCCCTCTGAGAACCGAATCGGCGTCGAAACGCTTGGTCAGTTGTTTCGTTTGTATGGCAGCAGTGCTCACTCGGGGATCTCCTGAAGAATTTGGCGAACCAGTTCCATAATCTGCTGATCGGACAGGCCAAGCTGGCGGCCATGCACGACGGCGGCACGGACGCTAGGGCGGACTTCTTCCATCCGCTGCGACTTGCTGCCCTGGAGCGTTTGGGGACGAACCATCATGCCCCTGCCCCGCACACGTTCGACAATGTTGTCGGCTTCAAGCCGGGCATAGGCTTTGGAGATGGTCATCGGATTCACTCCTAGCGAAGTGGCCATTTCCCGTACACTCGGTAGCATTTCGCCTTCCTTGAGCCGCGCGCCGACGATCATCGCCTCGACCTGGTTGATGATCTGGCGATAGATCGGCACCCCGGACGATGGATGAACTTCAAATTGGGTTGGCTCGATGGTCATGCGTTATGCCTTGTTGTGTATTACTACAGTGATACACTTCTTGCCTGGAAGGTGTCAAGTCTCTTTTTTTTCTGGTGAACGAAAAGAGATCGGCAGCGTAACGAGAGGCAAGTTCTTCCGTGTGGAAAACGAGTCAGGCAATGCCAGCAATAGCGATAGCGGCGCAAACCAACTTGGTTATGATTCTATAAATCTGCGCAAGTTGCTTTCCTTAGATTCGTCAGTAGATGTATAATCGCCGTCAAACTATTCGCTTTGAACCATTGCCCTCTCTCCAACATTGCTTGTCTTGCGGTTCAGGGTTTTTTCAAGGATCGGTTGCAAAACCACTTTCTGAAGGAGAATTGAGATGTCGCGTTTCCTTGGTGCTGGCTGGATATTGCTGGCCACATTTATGGCGACCAATCTGTGGGCACAATTGGAGGTTGAACCTGCGCCGGCAAGTGAAGAGCCGATCAATATCGATGAAAAGGCCACGCACGAGCAGGTCAAGCTGATCGAAATTTCGAAAGAAACGCCGGTCAATGCGTTTTGTCTCGACACGAAAGGCCAAATCTTGGCTGCTTGCGGAACTGGCCCAGGCGAGGTGCGGGTGCTCGACGCCGACGGCGAAGCGGTCGCCTCGTGGAAAGTTGACATCAAGCCGGAAGCGATCAACACGGCACCAGACGGAACCATTCTGGTAGCTGGGCACGGCAAGCTGCTGCGATTCTCGCCGGAAGGCAAGCTACTGGCCCAAGCCGCAGCACCCCACGCCGCCGAGTTGGAAAAGCATAATGCCGAATTACGCAAGCAGGCCGAAGATCAAGTCAATAACCCAGGCCTGGCGATGTCGCTCGATTCGATCATCAAGGCCTACCAGCAAATGATTGATCAGCTAGAAGAAAAGCAAAAGACCGAAGAGCTGAACGATCAGGAAGTTCGCTTGCTACAAATCTTGCCAGAGAACTTAGAGCGTTTCAAAAAGCAGAAGGAAGAAGAGGACGCCGCCCAGAAAAACACCAAAAAAGGAGAGAAGCCAGATAACTCGGCCAAAATCGAACAGGCCTTGAAAGCGATCAAAGCCTCGAAGCTGAGTGTCGCTTCGATCAGTACCGATGGCAAACACGTTTATGTGGCGACCCCTTCGCCAACTGGCTACACGTTTGATGTTTGGCAAACTTCGACCGACTTCACCAATCCAGAGAAAGTAGTGAAAGAACTGCGCGGCTGCTGTGGTCATATGGATGTACAAGCATGTACTTCCGGGATTTACGTAGCCGAAAACGCTCGGCATCGCGTCGCTTGCTTTCAGCCAGATGGCAAAATGGTGAAAGAATGGGGCAAGCGAGATCGGACCGGCGCCGACGGTTTTACGAGTTGCTGCAACCCGATGAACGTTTGCTTTGATAAATCTGGCGACGTCTACACGGCAGAAGCAAACACCGGACGGATTAAGCGTTTTGCCGCTGACGGTACCTTCAAAGACTACATTGGCGATGTCAAGTTGGTCCCTGGCTGCAACAACGTTTCGATCGCGATTTCTCCTGATAACGATTTGGTTTATATGCTCGACATCACCCGCAATCATATCGTGTTGATGAAGCGGAAAGCAGCCTCGGCGCAGCAAGACGCTCCCAAAGCTACCGAAGAGACTTAATTGAGTGCCACCTGAATCAATCCAGCGAGTGCCATGCTTACGTCCGCGTAAGCATGCAAAGCTGTGAAAAGCATGCCGACGAAGCCGACGGCATGGCACCTGTCGCCTTCGTTTGTAAAGGATGGCGGCTTATATGTGGATTGAATCGTTGATCAAGTTTGGGTGAACGCATAATCCCATAATTCACAACCGCTCCCTTTGAGGAGAAATACTCGATGCAAATATTCTTTCGCCGCGTAACTTTCTGCGCGGCTTTGTTGCTGCTAAATGGTTTGGCTGGGATCGTTTCCGCCGAAGAAAAACCGCTGACTCTTGTCGTGATGGACCCGTTGGCCGCGCCCCTTTCCTGCCCCTGTGTGGAAGGTTACGCTCAGCGGAAGTACGAACACTTAGAAGCGTTTTTAGAAAAACAGCTAGGACGCTCGGTCCATTTGCTCTTTTCGGAATCGTTGCAGACGCTCAAAGAGGAAGACCTCGCTGGTGGCACCGTCGACCTGATCATCGGCAAGGACTCGGTTGCGCGTTACGACGCAAAATTGAAAAAGATGACGGTCACACCGCTCGGGCGGTTAACCGACAAAGAAGGCGGCACCATGCAGTTTGGGATGATCGTGGTTCCGCAAGACGACGCAGCCCAGAGCCCGGCCGATTTGAAAGGGTACCAGATTTACTTCGGCGCGATCGACGCCCAAGAAAAGCACGAGGCGGCGATCGATCTGCTGACCAAAGCAGGCATCGAGCTTCCCAAGAAGCTGGAAATTTCCCAGGCTTGCAGCGACGGCGCTTGCAAGATCTTGGAACTGGAAGGCCCCACCAAGGGAGCAGCGGTTATCTCCAGTTACGCTGCGCCTCTGCTGGAAGGTTGTGGAACGATCAAGAAGGGAGACCTGCGCGTGATTGGTAAGACCAAAGAGGTTCCCTTTATCACGGCGTTCGCAACCAATCATGTTTCGTCTGCCGACCAACAGAAGGTGCGCGACGCGCTGATGATGGTCGCGACCGAGCCCGAGCTTTGTGCTCAGTTGGAAACGCTGGTCGGGTTTTTGCCGGTGGAAGAGGCTGAGGTAAAAAAAAAGTAACTGACCAAGCGTCGCCTGCTTGGAATGGCTGGCGCGGCCCGAACCGCGACGGTCATTACCCCCAGTTGCCCGATGCCTTGCCAGCCAAGCCGCAGCTTATTTGGAAAACACTGCTTCCCAGCGGCGGTTTGGGAGGCATCGCGGCCAATGACAAGTATGTGATTCTGGGGCATCGCGACTTCAGCGATTTCCAAGACGTGTTTCATTGCCTGGATGCGGCAACGGGCAAATCGTTGTGGAAGATCGAATACCTGGCCGTCGATGGCCTCGACTACGGCCAGTCTCCCCGCGCGACCCCCTGCATTGTCGCTGACCGTGTTATCTTTCTGGGCGCGATGGGGGACTTGCACTGTGTGCAGCTTGAGACCGGCAAGATTCTATGGCACCACAACCTGAAATCAATGTTTGCCGTGAAGGCCGACATGCCGTGGGGATACTGTGGTTCCCCTTTGATCGTGGGCGATAAGGTGGTTGTTCAAGCAGGCGGCAAGGAAGCTTCGCTGGTTGCTTTTGATTTGCAAACGGGCGAGGTCGTGTGGCAGACGGCGGGTGCGGCGCCTTCTTATGGTTCGCTTAACATTGGCCAACTTGGCGGGCGATGGCAGATTGTCGGGCACGATGTCACCACACTTGGCGGCTGGGATGCCGCAACCGGCAAACGTTTGTGGAGCCTAACACCGCCGATTGAAGGTGATTTCAACGTCCCCACGCCACTGATTCTCGATGGCAAGCTGCTAATCGCGACAGAGAACAACGGGACGCGGCTATATCAATTTCAAGCCGACGGCACGATCGACCCGACGCCGGTTATGCAAAACAAAAAGCTGACGCCAGATATGAGCACGCCGGTTGTGGTTGGCAATCGCTTGCTTTGCGTAAACCGATTTTTGTATTGCCTGGATGTCGCGAATCAGCTGAAAGAACTCTCGCGTCAGCGCGATAAAGCTTTGGGGGATTACGCCGCAATGATCGCTGACGAGCAGCGTGTGCTGATTTTCGGCGATGGCGAAATCTTGTTGGTCGACGCTACCAAGGACGCCTGCCCCATTCTCGCTCGGCAGAAAATCTCGGATACCAAGGTCGATGTCTTCTCGCATCCAGCGCTGGTCGGTGATCGCTTATTCTTGCGCAACGGCCCCGTTCTGCAATGCTGGTCGTTGGCTGACGAGGCAGCGGCAAATTCTTCGCAGTCCGAAAGCGTCTCCCCTACTCTACCGTAGCTTGGCGGCTGCTAGCGGACGTTGCCAGGCATGTTTCCCGTAAATGAAAGGGGGAACCAAGTAATTTGCCGTTTGAAGTCAATGCAGATCATTCCCCACGCCGAAAAACTATCTAGGTGATTTCTGAGAAATAGGCTGTCGTGGGAAAAGGTGAATGAATCGAGTTTGCTTTCTGATCATTGCCAGCTTGGTTGTTTGTGCAACCGGCTGTGCCAGCAGCGGCGGGCATCCTGCGCAGCCACCTGAAAGCGAATACTCGGCTCCTGTAGTTGAAATGGCCACCCAAGCTAGCGCTGAGTTGCCTGTTCTATTGCCTCAAGCGGAAACGCCCCCAGTCTTACGCACCATCGCCTATAACGCTCATTTGTTGCCAAGTGTGGCACTGCCCATTGCTGGCAAGCGAAGTGGTGGCGACTACCGTGCCGAGAAGATCGGCGAGCAAGTGGCTTCGTACGATTTGATTGGCTTGACGGAAGTTTTTGACGCCACGTATCGTGAATCGTTGATCGATCAGGTCCAATCGCAGGCCGAGCAAGAGTTTCATGTTGCCCTTGGTCCCGAGCGATCTGGCAGGCACATGGTCGGCGGCGGGCTGCTCTTGCTTTCTAAGTATCCGATTCTAGAAACCCATACCGTCACGTACCAAAACGCCACGTGGTTTTTCACGCACGGCTTCAGGGCCGACGGCTTCGCTGCCAAAGGGGCGTTGCATGTTCGCATTCTTGTGGACGAGCAAACAGGCTCTGCGGTCGATTGCTTCTTGACCCATCTCGATAGCCGCTCGGCCAACGTGCGACGCGAGCAGTTGCAAGAGTTCTGTACGTTCATCGCCGAGTATCAGCAGAAAGAGAACCCGGTGCTGTTGCTGGGTGATTTCAATATCGCCGCGACCGAACCGACTAGCTACAACACCGAGTACGATAATTTGCTGGCCCAAATCGATCGTCTGCGTGTGCAGCGTTTTGTCGACGTGGGCAGTTCGTTGTCAGGTGGCCCTACCGGCAGCAGCGATGCGTTGGCGTCTGGCGGGGGGCGAAGAATCGATTACATCTTCGCTGCGAATCCCGTTGCTACCCAGGGATTACGCCTCGTGCCTCAAGCGGCGCGGCACCTTCCTTTTCGGGACGAGCAAGTCCCTGAGGGGTCCCTTTCTGATCATCTAGCCGTTGCCTGCGAGTTCGCCCTGACGCGCTAAGCTCGCAAGATCTGCCCAGCGACTAGCATTTTCAAAGGCAAGCGTCTGAGAGAATTTGCTTGCGCATAGCCAAGCCGTTAAATCTTCTCTAATCGGTCAAGTTTCGTGCAGGCGTGCCAGCATCGCGGTCGATGGTAAAGGTTGAGTAGATTTTAACGGTCAGAGGCAACACGTCTCCCTTACGCGGGGAAGCGGTCTCTGTTTACGCTTCTTGCCTTGCTTACCTTTTTGCCCGCGATGCCCAACTTGTTCGACAATAAGCTTCCTCGCATCGCTTTTAAGCAGCGATGGTTGTGGCTTGTCGTGTTGTTGGTCTTTTGCGGAAGTGCTTTGCCGCTTCCCAATTTGCTGGCAGAATCGAATGAGTTGGCACTCGTCGATGAAGATTGGCTGGCCTGCCCGGTTGAGCCCTGTCCGACGTTGACGCCGTTTGCCGAACTGTTGACGCTGAAGCTGACCGAAGGCAGCGCTGAAAACTGGGCTCAAGAGATCACCCCGCTAGGAACCGGCAGCTTGGCCGGTACCGCCAGGTTGGTGGATGCTCCGTTTGATTGGAACGCCGGAGTGCGGGCAGGCATCGAGCGCGCGTGGCCCGCAGAAGGGACCGGCACGCGCTTGTACTATACCTATTTCGGCACGCAAGCAACCAATCAGGCTGCCGGCGAAGTCTATTCCGCGTTTCTCGGCAACTTCTTTGCCGACAACCCCGACGGAACTAGCTTCGGACCAAAATATCAATATGCCACGGTCGATTGGGATGTGCAGTTCCATACCATCGATGTGGAATTTCAGCGTACATTCTTAATCAGCCCAGCACTTGCCCTTCGTCCGTTCGTGGGCGTGAAATCGGCGATCATCCGGCAAGATATCGACTCGCGGTGGTATCGCCCCATCGATTCGACGTCGCACAATTACCAGTTCAACTCGGCCACGGAAACGCTCAAGCAAGATTTCTGGGGTATCGGCCCATCGGTTGGCGTCGAGGCGTTCATACCGCTGTCGGTATCGCCCACACATTCGCTGCAAGCCTACTTCGCGCCGTCCGGGGCATTGATGTACGGCAATTGGAATTTCAGCGAGGTCTATCAAACCGACGGCCCGACCTCGATGACGATTGTCACCCCTTCGACGATCGCGATTAACTCGGATCCCATTCACGGGGCAGCCACCATGTTGCGGTTGGCTTTGGGCTTGGAATGGGAGCAGCCTGGGCAACGCGTGACAACCCGCGTTCGCCTCGGTTACGAAGCCCAGGTGTGGCTCAATCAGATGCAGTTTTATTCCTACAACATGGGTCGCTTGAACAATCTAATGTCGCTGCAAGGTGGCGTGCTTGAAATTGGTTTTTGCTTTTAGTTTGGTTTAGAAACCTTCAATGATTCGTAACTTCACATGCCTGTTCTTCCTTCTGCTGAGCGCGGCTTCGGCTGCTGCCGAAGGGGTGACGCCGTTCGCCGAAGCGATCGTCTGGCATGCGTCGGCAGAAACGTCGTCGGTTTGGGCCAGTGAAGTGCCGCTGCTTGCGCGCGAATTTGAAGCGAACAATCTTGAATTTGGCTGGAATACGGGCTTCCGGGCAGGAATCGAGTTCAAACCGACTGAGTGGTTGTGGGACGTACGGTTTACGGTGACGCACTTTGCCACCTCGCAAGATGCTTCCATTGCCGATGGTTTGAACCTGGTGATTCCGGAATTCTTTAGCGGCTTCTTGAGTGGAGACTCGTTCGACTTTACCACGGCTTCGGTCGATTGGTCGATTAAATACACGACTTTCGACTGGGATATTGGGCACGATATTGAAGTAGCACCGACCTGCGTCATCCGGCCCACCTTTGGTTTGAAGGCCGCTATCATCAATCAAAATATTCACTCGAACTGGGCCGATTTTTTTGGGGTGTCGGCAGTCGAGAACGTTCGTCACGAGTTCTTTGGTATCGGCCCAAGTGCGGGTGTGGGCGCGCGATGGAATCCTGGAATGGGAAACCTGAGCTTGGTGGGGGATCTTTCCGGAGCACTTCTGTATGGGGTGTGGAATGTTGAGGACGACTTTCGACGGACCGATGGCGGCGCGCCTTCGTCCTCGTACGAAGCGTTTTCGACCAGCATGAACGATTCTAAGTTGGGAACGGTCATGCTGCGTTCTTTCTTCGGTGCCGAATGGCGACTTCCTTGCCGGGCAACGGTTGTGGGCCGCGTTGGTTACGAGATGCAGTGGTGGGCCAATCAACAACGGTTACTTACGTTTCAGCAATTGCCAATGCATGGGGATCTGACGTTTCAAGGTGGTGTATGCGGTATTGCGGTCTCTTACTAATCTGCTGCCTAGGCTGGGCAACGCCGATACAAGCGGCCGAGTTATTCGGTGAGTTCTTGTATTGGAAAGCCACCGAACCAGTCGATTGGGTGCTCAATACCAACCGCTTGCCGGCGAACCAATACATTAACTACGAGCAAACCGTCTACGACTTCGCGCCCGGGTTTCGTGTGGGAATGTCGCTCGACGGTACGTGGAATACGAACTTGACTTGGACCCATTTTCGCAACCAAACCGAAGACACCGCCACCGGTAAATTGACAGCCGCTTTCCTGGGAGGGAAAGAGTCGCAGCCCCCTGCCCCGCAGCTTTATTTTGATCGGGGGGAATTAGAAGCGACGATCAACTACGACGTGATCGACCTCGACTTGAGTCGCTCGATGGAGATGACAAACGGTTTACGAATTCGCCCTGTCGTTGGCATGCGGGCGGGAATCATTCGCCAGTCGTTCATCACGTCGTTCGAGGCCAGCTATGTCAGTGGCATGACAACCTCGCAGCGAAATATCGTCGAGACGGCAGAGAGCAATTTCTGGGGTATCGGCCCCAAGGTGGGCATCGACGGCGAGTACGCTTTGCTCCGTTCGTCACAGTTCGAGATGAACTTGACCGCTGGTTTTTTCGTTTCGTATTTGCTGGGGGATTGGAGCCTGCCAGACGAAACCAGAATTACGCAAATCAATAACGGAATGACGTCGATCACTTCGCAAACCATTCAGGTCGATTCCCGCGATTTCGCTTCGTTGTCGTTTCAGTCGATGGTGGGCTTGAACGTTCGTCGGGGGCCCTGGTCGGCGGCGGTTGGCTACGAGATCAACGACTGGCTGAACCAATGTCAGATCTTTACCGACGCAAGCGGCCCGCAAAATAACGATCTGTTGTTGCAAGGGCTGACCGCCAATCTGGTGTGGCAATTCTAGCCGCTAGCTCAATCGGCAGACGAAATGCGTTTAGCCGTTTGACGAATGCCGTTTTGAAACAGGACGACCGAATCGCATTGGCCGTTCTTGTCGAGATGAAACGTCAGGGTCGCATCGACCACTTTATAGAACCACTCGGTTTCGCTACGAGGGAATACACGGAAAGTCGATTGCCCGGTCAGGCCGACCAGCAGTTTGTTGTCTTCTCTCGTAACGGTAAAGACTGCCCCAGGGGCAAGTTGGTATTGGCCGACATAGCGCTGCATTATTTCTGCTGGCACTTCTACTAATTTCGGAAACTGTCGCGGCTTCTCTGGGACGCCGACCAGCATTCGCACGAGTTGTTCGGCCAGGGCGTCGATCTCTTCGGTTGCGGTATTGGCCAGAATGACCACGGCAACGTTTTGCTGGCGATTGACGAAGATCGCACTGTGGTAGCCGCCCGTTTGGCCGGTGTGCCAACGCGTTTCGCCGTCGCGGGCCACGTGCCAACCGAGCCCCTTGGCGAAGTCGTTGGTGTTGAGCGGTTGTTGATGGATTTGCCAGGCCAGGTCAATCGCCGTACCAAGTTTGCCCTCGGGAGGATGCAGTTGAGCTTGCGCGAATTTAAGCATGTCGTCCATGTCGCTTCGGATACCGCCAGCACCGGCCAGGCTATCGAAATCCCAATTGCCGCTGGGGCTTCCTCCGGCAACGTGAGGCCCTGCCAGGCGAGCTTTCTGGGGCGACTGAAGCTTGATTGTTGTATCGGCCATGTCGAGCGGTGCGGTGATGCGTTGCCGTAGCAACGTCTCGTAATCGACCTGCCGTTCGCGTGCCAACAGATTGCCCAGCAGACCCACACCCAAATTAGAATAGGCCATCGCTTCACCGGGCCGTTTACGGGGCTGATGTTTGGCCAGAAACTGGGTGAGACGTTCCTCGTTGTAGTCGGCATAGGGGTTTTCTGGATTGGCTGGCTGCAGGTTGTCAGGCAAACGTGGCAGCCCGGAAGTATGCGTTGATAAGTGCCATAGCCGAATCGGTTGCGATGGTTCGCGGCGCGGCATGCGGGTGCCGTGGGGCAGCAGTTGGTCAACCGGCGTTACGAGAGAGACGCGGCCAGCGACCATGGCATCGGCCAAAAGAATGCCGGTGAACACCTTCGAGATCGAACCGATTTCATAGACGGTTTGACCGTTCGGCACGCTGGTATCTTTCGCCGAGATTTGCCCATAGCCGCGCACCAGAGTCTGGTCTTGGTGGAGGATGCCGATGGTCATTCCGACAACGGTTTGACTCTCGACGTACGGTCGGGCAAGCGGATCGACCTTGTCGGCCAACTCGTCGGCGTAGGCAAACGAACTGGTTAGGAAGGCAATCAGGGCAGCCAGTGCGAACGTCTTCATTGGCTGTTTCTCCGCTAGAAACATACTGTAATTCGAGAACACCCCACCCACGCGTGAACGCTATTGTAAGGTAGTTCGACACGTGTGAGGCATGTTTGCTGCCAAATCGCCGAAGATAAGGAAGAGGAAGTCCGCCAACAAAAAAAGCCAGCCCACACTATTAAAATTAGCGTGAGCCGGCTTAAAGGGGGCGGTTTAAAGCGGTAAGTTTACCTTGCCGCTACTTCATTTCTGGGGCCTGGTAATTCAATAAGAACTCGCGGCGTTTCTTCAGGAAGTCGAGCAACGAACCTTCGCCGGGATCTTTGACGTTCGTGGCTTGCTCAAAACCTTCCAGCGTGTCGAGCTTGCGAGTATCGCTGGCAACATCTTGGGCGATCAACTCGGCATGCTTTTGGATTACCGGCTCGACCTGATCTGGGGCAAACGACTTTTCCGCGATCTCGCGGACGTACGCCAAGTATTTCTCGCGCAGATGCGGCAAAGCTAACAAGCGACTACGTAGGGGCATGCGTGGGTTCTCGACGGAAACTAGCGGATCGAGTTCCACGCCGCCGTGCCCACCAGGACCGCCGGGACCGCCGGGACCGCCGAACATGGGACCACCAGGTCCGCCGAAGCCACCGAATCCACCACGACCTCGTGGCGGACGTCCCCCTTCTTCTCCGCCCCGGCCGAAGCCACCACGACCGCGATCCTCTGGACGTTGATTGGGCGGGCGTTGCTCTGGTCGGTTGTTCTCACCTTCTGGCGGCCTTGGGCCACGCGGAGGTCCGAAGTCGCCAGGAGGTCCGAAGCGGCCGGGGCCACCCATCCCCGGAGGTGGTCCACCAAATCCGCCTGGTCCCCGGCTAGGCCCTCGGCCACCTTGAAACGCTTCGTTCATGTCGTGCGGGATGATGTGAAACTTTTTGTCGTTATCGAGGAAGATGTAGTAATCGCTCGCCCGCGTCCAATAGCCGTCGCTGTTGACTAGCGCGACATCTAAGGCCAGAAACTTCAGGGTTTCGTCGATGTCGAGCAGTGGTTCCAGTTCCTTTTCTAGCTTGTCGAGCGGTGTTTCGTTCAGCGTGCGACAAAGCCGAACCAGAGCTGCCCAGGCCTTCGTGCCGTCGTTCGACTTCATGTCGAAGCGGCTCTTATATTCGGAGAGTTCTTCCCCCAGGTAACGCAGGCCACCATCGGCGCCTGGGTTCCCGCTGACTTTCCAACGCGTTCCCTTGGACGAAGGATAGTTTTCCTTGAGGAACTCTTTGTCGAATTGCTGCACGTTCGTATAGACGCCCCAGCTTTCGCCGTTGATTACCACCCGCACGTGATTTGCCTTCGGCACGGGAATGTATTGGCTGGCGATGTGCGAGTAAAGCACCGTGCTCATGAACGAGGGATCGCTGGCGCAGTTAAGCAGGTTCAACGTTTTGTAACCGTACAATCGCTGATCTTTATCGGCCAAGTCTAACGAAACGTTGAACGAGCGCTTGTAGCCGGAGGGGATCATGCCGTACGACGACATCCCGCGAAAACGGATGCCAACGTGGGGGTACTTTTGACCATCGACGGTCAGCGTTGCCGGGACTTCTACGTCGGTGCCGTGGAAATCTTCCAGCTCTTTTTCCCAGTCTTCGTTCTCGAATTCCATGAAGATGGTCCGCACGACATCGGCATCGTACATTCCGGCATCTGGGTACAGCTTCACTTCATCTGGAGAAAGCGATGGGCCTGGTTCCGGGGCAGGCCGGTTGCCACCACGTCCGCGCGGACCTCCTGGGCCCCCAAAGCCGCCTCGGTTGTTACCCTCGGCTTTCGCTTCTTCGCGTGCTAGGGCGCGTTCTTTTTGATCGAGCCAGCCGTTCTCGTCGCGGTCGAACTTCTTCACTAGTTTGCGGTCTTCTCGGTTCCCAGGTCCAAAGCCACGTGGCCCTCCTGGTCCGCCGAAGCCTCCAAATCCACCGGGGCCACCGCGACCGCCAAATCCACCTGGGCCACCAAAGCCTTCCGGTGGTTGGGCATAGATCGCCGACGAGAAGACGGCAAAAACGATGATCAAACTTAATTGACGTGAAAGTCGCGTCATTTTGAATGCTCGCATGTGATGAGTGAAACGTGAGGACGCGCCTAATTGGCCGCCTGTGATTTACGATTGGGGGGGAACATGAGGTTCGCTTGGTTTAATCCAAATGGTCAGGGTTGCCTTCTTTTGTGGGAGGTCGATCGTTTTGATCTCGTAGTCCACCACGTTTAAGCCGGTCCGTTCCTTTAGGTCGGCCAGTAGTTGTTCGCGGCGGGCGTCTCCTAGCCATTCAAGACGGTCGTATTCAAGAGCGTATTTCTCGAACTTTTCCTTCTTGCCGTTCTTCTCTTTCGTTTTTCCGTTGCCATTGCTCGTTTCGCCTGGGAGCTCTTCGGCTTTTTCTTTTTTCTTATCCGGGGTCGCTCCGACGAATCTTTCTTTCAGCATCGTGCTGGCGAAGATGACCGTGTTGACCAAGACGACCTCGGCGTAGCTGGTCTTGCGGTTGGAAAGCGAGTTGATCACCGCGATTCCAATCACAATAAACAGGTAAGTCATCTCCTTAGGGCGGATCGCATCGGTGCGATAGCGGAGCACGCCAAACACCGCGAAGAGCCCCAGGGCCAAGCCCAGGTCGAGTTCCAGCTTCTTCATCGTGAAGCAAATGAAGAAGACTACGATGTTGAGCATCACCGCCGTAAAAGCGAACTCGCGCTGACGCTGACTCGGATAAATCCCGAAAACCACAATCAGGGTCAGAAACAGGAGGTTGATTCCAAACCGGACGAGCAGCTTGAAAATGTCGGTATCGAAGAGAGGGACTTCGAGAAATTCCATCGTGGTGCTTGTTTCTAGGCTGTTCGCTCGCGAAAGAGCTGGGCTGTTTTCAAAGAAAAGGGACCAGTGCCGTGCCGACTGCAAATTGGCGATAGTCAGGCAGCGAGGCTGGTTATCAACCAATGCGAAATTGGCTCAGACAACGTGCCAGAAATGTGAAGAAAAAAAGAAGATTCAGGGGCCAGCCAAGTTCAAGATAGCGTTTCACCCAAAACAAATGGGTTGGTTTGGGCTTTTCGCTAGGTTTTGTCATTGCCGGGAATGCTTGAGACCGATATGGTTAATCGTAGATCAACGATAAAGGTTTTCTCATGAGCAAATGTACTCCCAACGATGCGGCCTGCGACAGTTCGCCGGTGAAGGTATTGCCGGATGCGAATGCCGATAAGCTGGCAGACTTGGCTTGGGCTTTGGCTCACCCGGCCCGAGTGCAAATTTTGCGGCTCTTGATTCAGCGCGAGACCTGCGTTTGTGGCGAGATTGTGGGCCAATTGCCGTTGGCTCAAAGTACCGTTTCGCAGCACTTAAAGATCCTCAAAAAGTCGGGCTTGGTGCAGGGTGAAGTGGATGGACCGAAGATGTGTTACTGTGTGAACCGAGAAACTTTGCTAGAATTGAAAGCGTTGGTCGCCGCGTTATAAACGCTTTTTTTTGAACTGAATGATCGTCGTTCGACGATAGACGATATAAGCGAAATTACATTGCCCTAGGCAAAGGAGAAAGCGATGAGCCACGTTCAAGTTTTCGACAAACCGATGTGTTGTTCCACGGGCGTTTGCGGACCTCAGGTCGATCCGGTGTTGCCTCAATTTGCAGCCGATTTGGATTGGCTGAAGAGCCAAGGCCATCAGGTCGATCGCTTCAATCTGGCGCAGCAGCCAGAGGCGTTCGCCCAGAATGCCGACGTCCAACAAATTTTGGCTGCTCAGGGTGTCGAGTGTCTGCCATTGGTGATGATCGATGGTCAGCAAGTAAGCGCCGGCGAGTATCCTAGCCGCGAGAAGTTAACGGAGTGGACAGGAACGGTCAAAAAGACGACCTCCCTTCCTCTTTCCTCCTCTGGCGGATGTTGCGGCGGCGGAGGTGGTGGCTGCTGCGAGTAAGCGGCAGCTGATTGCCCCTTAGGATGTGAACCGCTGACAGAAGGAGAACGGTGATGAGATTCTTACAAGACCCTCCGCGTAATCTGTTTTTCACCGGCAAAGGGGGCGTCGGCAAGACCTCGCTCGCCTGTGCGGCTGCGGTTCAATTGAGCGATCAGGGGAAGCGTGTGCTATTGGTCTCGACCGATCCGGCTTCCAATTTGGACGAGGTGCTGGGAACGAAGCTGGCAAATCGTCCGACGTCGGTCGAAAAAGTAGAGAACCTCTGGGGGATGAACATCGACCCAGAAGCCGCCGCCGGCGCGTATCGAGAACGCATGGTCGGACCGTATCGGGGAGTCTTGCCTGATGCGGCAGTGGCCAGCATGGAAGAGCAGTTCTCAGGCTCTTGTACGTTGGAAATTGCGGCTTTCGACGAATTCGCCCGGCTGCTGGGCGATCGACAGGCGACCGAGCAGTTCGACCATATCCTCTTCGATACTGCCCCCACGGGGCACACGCTGCGCCTGCTCACGCTCCCTTCGGCATGGTCCGGCTACATCGAAAACAATACGACCGGGACTTCCTGCTTAGGGCCGTTAGCTGGCTTGCAGGCCCAGCAAGAGATCTACCGGCAAACGGTTGCTTCGCTGCAAAGCCACGAGGTAACACGGTTGGTCTTGGTGGCTCGTCCCGAGCTTTCTTCTTTGAAAGAAGCGGCCAGGTCAAGCGAAGAATTGCAAGCGTTGGGGGTGGCCAATCAGCATTTGGTGGTCAACGGTTTGTTCACCGCCACGGACACGGAAGATGAGTTTGCCGTCGCGATGGAACAGCGTTGCCAAGCGGCGCTGGCCAGCATGCCGATCGCGATCGCCTCGTTTCCACGCACTACGATTCCACTGGCGGGCAGCAGCGTGCTAGGTGTCGAGGCACTTCGCGGCCTGGGGGAAGATATGGCCGCTACGATGTCTGAGGCTTCCCACGAGCAGGAGGCAGAAAGTGGGATATCGGTGTCCTCGAATTGGGAGACCGTCCTTGATGAGCTAGCGAGGCAAGGACGCGGTGTTGTGCTCACGATGGGAAAAGGAGGTGTCGGCAAAACAACGATTGCTTCTGCGGTGGCTGTCGGCCTAGCGGAACGTGGCTTCGAGGTCAATCTTTCGACGACCGATCCTGCCGCGCACCTGGCCGCCACGTTCGCAGCGGAATGCTTGCCAGGATTGACCGTGGGGCGGATTGATCCGCAGCAAGAAACGGCCGACTACCGAGCCGAAGTACTGCAAACCGCCGGCGCTCAGCTCGACGAACAAGGGCGAGCCCTCTTGGAAGAAGACTTGCGCTCTCCTTGTACCGAAGAAATTGCCGTGTTTCGTGCCTTTGCGAAAGCGGTGGCTGATGGGGAAGATCGGTTTGTCGTGCTCGATACCGCACCGACTGGGCATACCATCTTATTGCTTGACTCGGCCTTGGCTTATCACCGTGAGGTCACACGGCAGGCAAGTCAGATGCCGGCAGCGGTCGAGAATTTGTTGCCACGTTTGCGTGATCCTTCGTTCACCCACGTGCTGGTCGTAACATTGCCGGAAGCTACGCCGGTTCATGAAGCAGCGCGTCTGCAGGAAGACTTGCGGCGAGCCGAGATTGAGCCGTTTGCTTGGGTGGTGAATCAAAGCCTGACGCCGCTTGCAGTGCACGATCCTATCTTGCGCCAACGAAGGTTGAACGAACGCTTCTTTATTGAAGAAGTGGAGTCACTTGCTCAGCGTGTGTTGCTAACCGCTTGGCAGAAGGGCCCCCCCATGGGAATCGATAGTTTGCGACATCTGGTCGCACCGGATCAAAGAATCGACATCGCTTGATCGCCCGCTGAGGTCGTTTGGCAGGCAGGATGGGCTGGGCGGAGGCTTATGACGATCGTAGCGGATCCTCTTGCGGACTTCCGTAAGCTTAGGCATTTGTGTGCCGTTGTTGCACATTCTATCCTTCAACAAGAATGTGTACTTCTGGAGCCTAAGTGAATGTTAAGAAATGCCTAGAACACGAAGATTGAAGCAAATCTCATTCAACTTTCTTCTGACGTTACTCGGAATTGTGAGCGTCGCCTATGTTTTTCTGCTAGGGGCAGTGTCGCATGAGCATTTCAACTGGATGCCCCAGTTTTTTGGGACTTACAACGAATCCGCGATCATGCTGCTGATCCTGGCTGGCATTTTCCTCATCATTGCTTGGGTTTGGCGACTGCATAGAGAAATCGAACGTTGCGAAGCAGCGCTGCAAGCAGAGGAGAAACTGCGAGAGGAAAAGCAAAGAAGTGCCGCTCAGATTAAAGGGTTGATGTTGGCCTCACCAGATCCGTTGATCACGATGGACCATCATGGCATCGTGCAGGTGGCGAGTTACTCGGTCGAGACCGTTCTGGGATGGAAGCCACACGAAATTGTGGGACAGAATGCAAGAGTGTTACTTCCCGAGTCGGATTACCCACAATTTGAAGAGCTTCTTGATCATATTAAGACTTCGGGAAAATTAAATCAGCTGGGTGCGCCACGCGACTGTTTCGCGAAAAGACGGGATGGTAGCGAACTTCCGGCGACGGTCAGTCTGTGGGAAATTGAACAGGAAGGTAGCGATTCATTATTCATTTGTATGATTCGCGACATTTCGGAGCGGGTCGAGTCGTTAGCCAAGCTGCGTCTTTATTACGAGGCACTAAACGCTACTGCCGATTCTATTTCGTTGGTCGATATCGAGACATTCCAAGTTTTGTATGTGAACGCCGCCTCTTGCAAGGCCTTGGGATATACGCGTGAAGAGATGATGACGATGGACGTGCGAAAAAGAGTCTCTGATCTGCGGATTGATAACCGTTCCTATACGCCGGAAGAAGTTGCTCAGATCTTGCTCGATCAGGGTGGAATAGACTCAATTGAAATCTATCGTCACCGCAAGGATGGAACCAAATTTCCGGCCGAAGCGAATATGCGTGTGTTTTCGTCACAAGGTAGACAGATTCTAGTGACGACCGCGCGCGATCTGACAGAGAGGCGAAAGCTTCTTGCAGAACTTGAGTGGATGGCTTTTCACGACTCGCTAACGGGGCTGGCTAATCGTACATCTATCCTACGTTCCATTCAAAAATCTCTCGATAAAAAGGCACCCCACTGCTTTGCGCTTCTGTTTATCGATTTCGATCGCTTTAAGTTGGTCAACGACAGTTTAGGGCATGAAGCTGGAGACGATCTGCTCAAACAGATCTCGCAGCGAATTCGTAAATCTCTGCGCGGTAACGACATCACTCCTGCCCGGCTCGGAGGGGATGAATTTCTGGTGCTGCTAGAAAATCTCAATTGCCCAGAAGATGCCATTCGGGTCGCAGAACGATTGGAGGATATTCTTTGGCCCGCTTATCAAATTGGTCCCCATTCGGTGATCTCGACTGCCAGTATTGGGATTGTGACGAATCAGCACCATTTCGAGACCGCCAGTGAAATGCTCCGCGATGCCGACTTGGCCATGTATGCGGCGAAATCTTCTGGCAAGGCGTGTTATCGTGTGTTTGATGAAACCATGCGCGAGCGGGCCGAATTGCACATGCAGCTTGAAGAGCAATTGAACGTTGCCATCGAGCGTGATGAACTGGTCATCGCATACCAGCCAATCGTTAGCCTTACCTCAGGACAGCTTGATGGCGTCGAGGCTTTAATTCGTTGGCAGCATCCCGATTACGGGCTGATAATGCCTGACCGTTTTATCCCGATCGCGGAAGAGTCGGATTTGATCATTCAGATTGAAAGTTGGGTTCTCGACCGAGCTTGCCAACAATGGGTCGACTGGCAAAAGAACCTGGGCGATAAAGCACCAAAATGTGTGCACGTCAATCTCTCGCGAAAACAACTGCTGCTACCAGAAATGGTGCAGCGAGTCGCAGACGTTCTTGCCAAGTATCGAATGCCACCAGGCTCGCTTCATCTAGAAGTGACCGAGAGCATGATCATGGAAGAGATGGAGACCGGCATCGCCAAGCTGAAAGAGCTACGGCAGCTAGGCGTGCGAATCGATATGGATGACTTCGGAACCGGGCATTCTTCGCTTTCGTGCTTACACGAGTTTCCGATTGATGTACTTAAGGTCGATCGTTCGTTTGTGGCGAATCTGAAGAATGTCAAAGACTATGCCGCGTTGTTGGAAGCGGTGCTGGTCCTGGCAGACAACTTAGGATTGAAAGTGGTTGCCGAAGGGATCGAAACCAAAGAACAACTCGTGTTGTTGCAATCGCTTGATTGTGAATTAGGACAAGGATACTTCTTCGCCAAGCCGTTGTTTGCCGAGGACTTAGAGAACTTTGTTCATGACTTTCACCAGCGAATCGGCAATAAGACCGAACGTGTAACGGTAGGAGGTTATTGATCGCCGCAGAGGAAATGCCGCTACAGAAAGAAGCACAATAGGCTGAGTTCTGACGTGGCCAACTTACCCTTTCATTGGATTGCCTGCGAGGAATGCAAGTAACAAAGCCTCAAATCGGCTTGTTGTGTTCCGCGTGACAATAGACATATTATGAATCAAATCGTCTCAGCTCCCGTGATCGTCCTCGATGCGATCCAGCGCGTTCGAAATATTGCGACGCTCCCGGAAGTGGCCAGCAAAGTCCGCCAGCTTGTGGACGATCCGGAATGCACGGCTGATGACGTCGATCGAGTGGTTCGCAACGATCCAGCTCTTAGCACGCGGATCTTGCGAGTGGTCAACTCGTCGTTCTATGGCATGCCAGGCCAGTTCAGCTCGGTGAAGCGGGCGATCGTGTTTCTCGGTTTAAACGCAATCAAGAACATTACGATTGCTGCCAGCTTGAACAAGATTTTCCGTCCGCAATCGATCCAACCTCCATTCAAAGTCGAGAATCTTTGGAATCATTCCATTGCCGTGGCGGCGATTTCTCGCCAGCTAGCTAACCAAGCTGGCACGGTGTCCAGCGACGATGCGTTTCTCGCCGGGTTGATTCACGATGTCGGTATCATTGTTGAACTGCAAGCGTGTCGGGCCGAGTTTGGTGACGTTCTGCAGCGATTTACCAAAGATCCAGATTTGTCTTTATGCGATGCCGAACGGCAGGTGTTTGGCGTGACTCATGAAGCTTTTGGAGCTGAACTGTGTCGAGCATGGATGTTTCCAGAGCAATTAGTTGATGTTACCGGGAATCATCACGATCCGTCGGCTTTGCCTGAGCAGCGCCGCACTATGCCCCGGATTGTTCATCTGGCCGATATCTTGGCAGACAAAGCTGGGATGCCAGCGGCGATGCGTTCGGATTCTAAGAAGCTCGATCCGGAACTCTTGGAAGACATTGGCGTTACGACGACAGACCTCGCTGCGATCGCCCAACATCTGCCTGCCGAGATCGCTGAAGTTAAGCAGGTATTTGCGATTTGAATTCGCAAGGATGACCAGCTGCTGCGGTTCGCCCAGCCTCTATTCCCTGTCTGGGAAGTGTAAACGTTGTGTAACGATTGAAAGTTTTGCTAGTTCGTGCGTATCCATGTGCCGAATCAAGAGATACAATATCTGTATCTACTAAAATGGAATCTCTGGCTCACTTTGGAAAAACAAGGGCAAGGTAAACAAAATGGCGAGCGTAAAAATAACACGCAGTGCGTTTCTGGCTGATCGGCAGGGAAACAAGTTTGCCGATGTCGTGAACGACGCGGAGCAGCCGTTCGAGACCGTCCTTGAGTTCTTTAGCGATGCCGATCGGCAGCGACGCATGGAGGAATCGGAATTGCATCACGATCGAGCCCCGCTCGCTGGTGTGATTCGCGAGTTAGAAGCTCAGCCAGAGGTCGATCAATTTCTGGCAGGCATCCATGTAAAACGGTCGACCCGTTTGCGGCAAGCGATTGGTGTGCTAGTTCGCATGATCATGGAACGCCGGGGTTGGCAGAAGACGGGCAAAAAAGGCTCGCTTGGTGTCCGTGCTGCCGCTTTGAACGATACCCCAAAGCACAATTCGGGTGGCTTGGCATTTTGGTTCGTACGGGCCGAACGTTACGAACGCACCGAAGGGACACCCTTTAAGACCGTCCAACAACGTTGCCAAGAGTATCCCACCGCCCAGAAGACCAAAAGCTCGGCCAACGGAAAGAAACGCGTGAAGGAAGGGATGGTCGGATGAGTGCTTTTAGATGGATCGCAAGCTATTTTGCCAAAGGGGATAAGGCCACTTCGCTTTATAAGCGAGGCATGCTGAAAGCCAAGAAGCACGATCACCAAGGCGCGATCGACGACTATTCGTTAGCGCTCGAAGTGCCAGGGCTTTCCCCCGAAATGATGGCGATGATTCGCTATAACCGTGGCTTGGTTTATGTCGCTTGTGGCATGGCGAAAAAAGGTGCGGACGATCTTAACGAAGTGATCGCTATGGATGGGGCCGCACTTAATGTGAAGTCGGCCGCCCAGCGAAAACTGGCCAGGATCGAATCGCGAACGAGCCGCCATAGCGCCTAGAAAATTTGGCCAATCCCGAAGGAACCAACAGGACGCCGGTTGGTTCCTTGGCGAAGTGCTCGCGTTGCTTTCGTACGTGATTTCTGTCTTTCTGTGACGTACGAATCGTGAAATCGAATGCGCATCCGTTGATGTGCGAAAGCGAATCAAAATGATCGTATTCTGGGGCGTTATCTTCGCGGCGTTGATCGTCGTTGGGCTGAGTCTTCTTTTGTTCTGGTATTTCCAGTTGTGGTTGCAAGCTTACTCGACCGGAACCCGTATTGGCTTTCTCGACTTGATATTCATGTCGCTGCGCGGGGTTCGTCCCCAGGCAATCGTGCAGTGCAAGGTCATGGCCGTTCAATCCGGCCTAGAGCCGATCAAGACAAGCACACTCGAAGCGCAGTACCTCGCCGGAGGTGATATTCGTCGTGTCACGTTGGCTGTCATCGCTGCGGCTCGCGCCGGCATTGACCTCGATTGGGATACTGCCGCCGCGATTGATCTCGCGGGCCGAGATATCTTGGATGCCGTAAAAACCAGTGTTTACCCGCGAGTTATTTTCTGCCCCGACCCCGACGACCCGACCAGCGATGCCCTGTATGGGGTTGCGCGGGATGGGATTCAACTTAAAGTTTGTATTCGGGTAACCGTTCGTACAAACTTGCTCCAACTTATTGGTGGAGCAACCGAGTCAACGGTCGTGGCGCGCGTAGGGCAGAGCGTGATTTCAGCGATTGGTTCTTGTGATAGCTATCAAGAGGCTCTTCGTGATCCAATGCTCATTACGCGGCATGTTCTTGCGCAAGGTCTCGATGTGCAGACTGCGTTTACGATTGTTTCCATCGATATCGCCGAAATTGATGTTGGCCGTAACATTGGTGCCAAGCTGCAGCTTGATCAGGCCGATGCCGACTTTCGGGTGGCCTTGGCTTTGGCGGAAAAGCGACGTGCCATGGGTGTTGCCAAAGAGCAAGAAATGGTCGCCAAACGCGTCAAAAGCCGCGCTGGTCTCGTTCACGCAGAAGCGGAAATCCCGGTCGCGATTGCCCAGGCATTTCGGCGAGGCAAAGTGAATCGGAAGCGTGACACGAAACCATCCTCGAAGCCACGGCAACTCTTCCCGCATCTTGCCCATCTGACAATTTTGGAATCGCCAGAAGCAACCGCTTCTCGTTTAGGTTCCTGATACATGGCTTGAAAATTGGAAAAGCCAAGTGACCTTGTTGCTGAAACCTGATGCGTGTAACGTCATTCATAGTTAGCGCAACAACAATAAAACGACAGATACCGAGTATTCTTCTGAGAACCTTAACACGCTTGCTGACTGTTCTGGTGGCTTATGCCTTTGCCGGATTGTTGTGGATATTGTTTCGAACGCTAAGAATCAAGATCGTCACAGGGACTCCAGAAACGAGCCCTTTCAATCGTGATTCTCACGAACGCTATTTGTATTGCGTTTGGCACGATTCAATTGTTTTGCCGGTGTTTGGCGGACGACATTGGTGTACGACGGCGCTTACCAGTTCGCATCGTGACGGGTCGTTTGTGGCCAGTATCTTAGGGCTGCGAAATATCCAAACGGTACGCGGGTCTACCAATCGCATTCGTACCACCGCCCTACGACAGCTATTGCAAACCGTTCAATCACGCCATTTGGTGATTACGCCCGATGGTCCGCGTGGTCCGAACCGTACCATGAGTTCGGGGATTGTTTACCTTGCTTCGCGGACGGGGCGTGGGATAGTGCCGACCGCATTTGCTTGCTCCAACTGTTGGCGCTGGCAGGGAACGTGGTCGGAATTGATCATTCCCAAACCGTTCTCGACGATCGTCATGCTCGCAGGACAACCCATATTCGTGCCAGCGGATGCCACACGGGATGACTTACACGCCTACGTGGAAGAAGTGCAAACAGTCATGAATCAGATGGACTTAGACTCCCAAGCGTTAGCCAACGGCCAAACAGCCGATTCGCACCAAGAGGTGGCATCGCTGGAATCGAACGTCGCAAAGGAACGAATTCGTTAAAGGTGCGAATTCCAAGGCGAAAAGCACTATCATGAATTCCTCAGAAAGTGTAAGATACGTGCGGTTGGTCAGTCGATCGTGACTACGCTTTCAGCTCTTTTAATTTGGGCTGTCCCCCGACGCTCTTTCGCCCGTCCCGCCTTGTAGGTCGTGTTTTATCGACCGCTTCTTTTTTTCTATCGGGCGCGGCGTTTCGCCATTCCCAGAGTGTTTTTCAATTTAGGATTAGAACGTTGGGTAAGAAGCTTTATTGCGGAAATCTCTCCTACGACATTTCAACCGCCGACCTCGAACAATTGTTCGGTGCTTATGGTGAAGTTCGTGATGTTCAGGTGATCGTCGACCGCGATACCGGCCGCAGCAAGGGATTCGGTTTTGTGGAAATGGGTTCAGACGCGGAAGCACAAGCCGCGATTGAAGGCCTGAACGAATCGATGCAAAACGGTCGTAACTTGACTGTCAACGAAGCCAAACCACGCGAAAATCGCGGCGGTGGCGGTGGTGGTCGCGGCGGCTACGGCGGCGGCGGCGGTGGTGGTTACGCAGG
>NZ_QPEX01000026.1 GCF_003335505.1 Bremerella cremea | reverse complement strand
TAGACGCCTTGCTCTTCTCGCGTTCCGAAATGCGGAGATGCTAGCGCAAGCAAATAATATACTAACCGCCAAGAATGCCAGCATGCTTGTCATTCTTGAGTCTGTGATTGCAAGAGCCAAGGATCCGGTTGCCATCACAATTGCCACAAAACCAATTAGAGTTTGCAATCCAACGTCATTGAGGTAGTTGTCTTCTTTCATGATCACCTTTCACTTTGTATCTATTGTTTGGCTAGCACGGCAGTGACACGTGAACATGGTCTCACGAGACCATACCTTCCGGAATTTCGATCTCGTCGGTTCGGCAAACCTTGCTAACGAGTCACTTCACGCGGACACCAACTTCTTCACAAGATTCACTTTGCGATACTTGGTCATCCCGAGAATGTAGTGCTTGATATCGAAAACGACTTTGCAAACTCGCATGGCATCTTTCCATCCCCTATTTTAACGGGAAACATAAGAACCTGAAAGTTTCACCTTAAGGTGACGATTTTTATAACCGTCACCTGGAAAAGCGACTGTAGGATCAAACGAAATTGCACGGAGAGTTCGCTCCCCCCATAGCTTCAGCGCATCTGTCACAAACTAATGCGCCAACGATTGCGCAGATGGCGATAGCACCCGCTGTAGCCCACCACGCGAATGGGCCAAAAATGCCGCTGCCAATGATAATTGGGATGCAGATACCAGCGATGCATCCCCCTAGAGCACTGCAAATAAGGCTAGCGTCAAAATCTTTACAATAAAACCAACGAATAATTGCGTCAAATGTAAGACTCGCAATAAGGCCTGTCATACATAAAGCAGCCGAGGAAATTAGCCATCTTTGCGGTTTGTTGAGACCATTCCACCATTCTCTCCAGGGCCCCGTTCGTTTCGGCAAGTGTGAATCATCAAATTCGTAATCGCCTTCATAATCACCATGTATCCTCAACAATCCAAGCGGATCGGACGAAACACTTGGACGTCCATCGATGTACTGGTAGAGGTTCAGTCCATCTGAATACCCAATCGGATCCCGTGTTACCCAGCACCCCAACTGCAAGTGCAGATATCGATTCCGATTAATCTGCAGCCCTGTAGTTAGGTCAAGCTCTCTTCCTGAAAATCGTCTCGTCCAGAACAAATCACTGCCTGAGTAGACGGTAAAGTCGGGATTGAGCTCGAGGCAATCACCATACGGCAGATAGGTAAACCGCTCTTGTACGTCTCCGTTTGTGTCCGCCAATGCGTTGACATTCCAGTTGGCATCTTGCAAGGCATACAACCGCTCGTCGAGTGCCCCATTGCTGTTCGTATCGCGATCTCGCAGAAGGAGGTCGTCGATATAGCGAAGCCCCCAGACAAGTTGTCGTTCAGCGTCCGAGGAGGAATCGACACGTTCCCCAACAACTTGCCATTTTGCCGGATCGGTGAAGTAGTAATGGCGAGTTTCCTCCAGAGTGCCAGAGGAGTACGACTTCACGACCGTGCGTCGTTTTGCCCCGTCGTATTCGTATTCAGCTATGGCCGTTGCCCCATCCACCAACTTTACAAGACGATTCCAACCATCATAAATAGCCGAATACGAATCCGTCAGATCATTTGGTTGAGGAACCGTGGTCATGTTGCCTGTTTGATTATATGCAGGTGTTGCCCATGACGTGCCGGCTGACTCGGTGATATTGGTAATCTCATTCACACCGCTGGACGTGCGAGCTTGATTCAGATCCCAAGTTCCATCGCCATCGCGATCTTCTAAGTACCTCTTCCAGTTGCCGGTGCCATCTAGCGACCAGCATTCAGCTAATGACTGATTTGAGATTGTGTTGTGACTGTCGTTGAGCATCCCACGTGACATTTCTTTCAGGCGGCTAAGGCGATCACTACTGTACAACTCATCGAATCGTTGGTTCAGCGCATTCGCCACAACGTTTTGCCGCCAGGTTAGGCTACCTACCCGGTCATAGCCATACTTAATCCGCTCCACGTCGGCCGAACCGGCGTAGTTGTACCAGCGGTTATCCTTCACCCGACCGAATCGATCCAGCCCTGAGTAAATGTCGCCTGTATCGGAGTCATTCGTGCCCGAAAGATCGACCAGCGTCCATTGCGTGTCAGGCTCGGTGCAATCGGCAACGACGAAGCCTTGTCCGAAGGGGGAATCGACCGACTGAGCCGAACTTCCCGGGCCGAGATACGCGTAATCCACCAGGTGCGTACTCGATCCATCATCGTCCACCAGCGAAGCGACCCGGCTGGCCGCGTCGTCCATCCCATCGGACGCGCCGTAATCGTACGTCAGCACCCGCCCGTTGGGATAGGTGAGCGTCGTCGGCCGGATTGTGTTGGCCGAACCGTTGGCGTAACCATACTGGACTTTGGGAGAGGTTGAGGTGTTCACGGCACCTCCTTGGGCTTGGTAGTCGGTAATCAGTTGGCCGAAATCATTGTAGGCGAACTGCACCTGGATAACCACATTTCCGCTGCCGACGGTCGAGTGATCGCGAAGAGTCAAGGTTTCTTCGGCTGCGGGGATCTCGGTGGCCAAGGGATGAACTATTCCGACCGGCCATGCAAAAAGCCCTGGCGTTTTGCCAGGGCTTTTCTTGGTTTGCGATTTATGATTGGAGTTCGCCGACTGAAGCAGTTAGAAAGCACGGGGGAAGTGGCTATCTTGTTGGTATCCGCCATGGAAAACCAAAATGCCCGCTGCCCCTCCTCGTCTTTCTCCATTCAGTATTGGATTAAAACCGCCCCTCACCGATAAGGAGTGGGTGGAAAATCTGGAGGTTAGTGTCAGAACCAAAGAGTCCTGACACCTTAAATCCTCCTCTTCTTCACCGGCTGGGCGAGCGAAGAAGAGTTGCTGGCTCACCTGGCGAAGATCCGCCAGCAAGCTGCGGCATCAACCGCCAAAAAAACATAGCGACGATTCAAGGTGTCCGCCGTCCAAGCAGTCTTCCGGTCGATGCTGCGCGGAGGGAAAGTCATGCAAACGTTTGCACAGCTCTACCGGATCACGAAAATGAATCCCGAGATCGGAACAGGTCCGAATCCGCACCTTCTCAATCGCTGTGCCGAACAGTATTGCCCCTGTCCTTTTCGCCCCTGCAACGATTATTCCGTGGGCAACGAATGTGGTATCGGTTGCCAGCCAACGATTTTGCAGCTTGGTAATTTGGCTTGAAGCTCATCGACGACCTCTGAATTCGTTCCATCGGGCAATTCAAGCCTTTTAAGCGTTGTAATTTTCCCTAAAATGTCTATTCCTTCCCTTTTAATGGAAATACCTCTTCCAACTAACGACAATTTCTCCAAATCCTGGAATCGCCTGAGCTCGAACAAATCGCCTGGCATAGCTTCACAGCATATAATATCGAGTTCTTTAATCTCAGGAAATCCTAGAAGTCGTTTCCATTCATCACGCATAGACTCATTGACGAACACCTTAGCGAATATAACACGTCTACCACCGGCAAAATACCGAACAACAAAGCGATAAAAGGGACTGGCTTCTTCCTTCACCCAGCTATAATCCCCGTTCTTGTCAATGTGGAGATGCTTGGTCTGGCCCTCATAGAGAATTACACCAACCGCGCCTTCTTCCTCCAGTAACTTAGCCATAAGGTCTCGCTCCGCAGCACAATGAAGCGAACGAGCAATCCATCCAAACATGCCCCCGAGGAGCAATGTGACTAACATCAAGAATCGAATATTCCATTGCAACCATTTCATAGCGACTCGCCAAAAATAGGCCATAGATGCACCGCGAGAAAGATCGCGAATTACACCGTAATAGCTCATGGCTTTTATAGTGTGGCGAGCAATTCTCGGCAGCATAAATATCGTGGTATCACCGGTTCATTTCATCTCACTTTCACAGACAATACAATAGAAGCTTGACTCAAGCCCTACCCTTTCTCCCTCATCGATGGCAGCTCTGAGAGAATTGCAGACATTAACTTCCATACCAACACCGCCGTGATTAGCTCCTAGCCATTTTTTCCAGAAACCTTCCCAATTTTTATAGTCAAAATTTGGCCCCGTATCTTTGCCACCAACGTGAGTATCGATTTCTTTATATACGGGATCGCCTGAAAGGTCGTAAACGCCATCTTTTTCTGGTATTGGCGTATTGGCATCATTGGAGAATTGAATCCACACAATTCGAGGGCTAGCAGGTTTCCCTGCGATGTTTTTCTCGCCCTTTGGGCAACACGTGTTATCTTTTTGCATCGCAGTGGACTTTTTGATTGCCGCTCCCACATCCTTGTAGCAATGCGTCAGTTTCTTGGTCCATTCATTGTTTTTGTAACCCAACTGAGTTCCAACAACCCCAACGCATCCCTGTTGCAAGGTTTCTCCAATCACTTTCGTTTCGCTGAAGCTGAGCTTCCGTCCTTTGTGCTGCTCGATTTCCTCTATCAACCAAATGAAATAATCAGCAAAAGGTACCGTGTCGGCATTATCAAATGGTGAATAGAGTCCGTATGGGTCCAGGCGGACTACCGGCTGACTATCTGCATAGGAATAGAGATTTGATTGAAAATATAATAGGCTCAATGGGTCACGGCTAACAGCCCGTTGAAAAAGCCACCGATTCTCCACGATGGCGATTCACTACCTGCAGCATCGCTGCCGACTCGGTGTCGCTGATTGGAATCGTTCAACCTGAACTAGGCTTTGCAGACTTCTCTCAA
>NZ_QPEX01000025.1 GCF_003335505.1 Bremerella cremea | reverse complement strand
CTTGTTGAGAGAAGTCTGCAAAGCCTAGTTCAGGTTGAACGATTCCAATCAGCGACACCGAGTCGGCAGCGATGCTGCAGGTAGTGAATCGCCATCGTGGAGAATCGATGGCTTTTTCAACGGGCTGCTAAGACAGGTAAGTGGAGAAGCTTTTTATCAGTTCACAGACACATACACTGCTTATGCAGATGATATGATACCACACGGTTTTGATTACGTAATTTATCCGCGAGCCATGGGGACAGAGCATTTCTTTGACAAACGTGTCTATAGATGGTTTAGGATGAGAACATGAATCAAGAAGGTTTAGCGAGCTATACGCTTCGACGAGCCGCTGGTGGCCACGGAAATTTTGCAAGAGTACTCGTTGGCTTTCCACAGAATGCGCCTGATCATATTAATCTTTCTGGAGATGGTGAACCTGTAACGCAGGAGTGGCTTGACGCGGCCTATGACGGTGTTCAGTATGCGAAGGAGACGCTGAATCGCGCCGATAAAGTTTTGCCCTTTTGTATCGAAGGTTCTTTGGCCGACACACGCATCGACACGATTTTTTGTGCTGCCGCGATTGCAACATCTAGGCTCTTCGGTGAAAACGGCTGGACAGAGTTTTTCGATGGTGAGAAATGGATCATTACAAACTTGGATGAGAAGTCTTCCTGACTGTCCGCTAAGCGGGAATCAAAGCCACTTCATTCAGTCGCCCTCTCGGATGCAAATGGCAATATTGTCGGACTTATTCCGGAGGCGGAAGACTACCTGAATCGCTTGATCACCTACGATCCGTACGGGACGCCCACCGACGAAAGCGATTTCCGGCAGTTGTTCGGCGGGTACTACTACGACTCGGACACGGGCCTCTACCTGGTTCGCAATCGTGTCTACCATCCTAAGCTGGGGCGCTGGCTCACTAAAGATCCGCTGGGCATGGTCGATGGGCCGAACCTGTACGAATACTGTGCGGGCGATCCGGTGAATCTTATCGACCCGAGTGGTGAGGCGATTCCGTTGATCATCTACGTCGGCGCATTTGCTATTGCTGCCGCCCACGGGTGGTCGCAAACGATCCTGGGGTGAATAAAAGGTGTCAGGACTCTTTGTTTGTATCAAGACATGCTGTTGCGCATCGCACGCCGGAAGGGGTGGACTCAAGCAGAAGTTGATTTGATCACGAGAAACCGAGCAGCGTGGGTCAACAAGCTTCAGGAACTAACCGAAAGATACGGACATGACTACTAGGGTGAATTAAAGGTGTCAGGACTTTTTTTCTCCGCTCGACCTGGAATATACAACCCAAATGGGTAGACCCAAGCGAGCAGACGAGGCAGGCGGTATTTATCATGCTTTGAATCGGGGCAACGGCGGGTGGCATTGGCAAATGCAACCTCTCCGTGTGCCACGGTGCCTCTGGCCCGTGTCTTTGATGCACCAGTTACACCGTTTACCAGTACGATCATCGCAACCGCCTGATCAGCGTGACCGACTTCAATGCTTCGGATGTCAAGTAGCAGCAGGTGGCTTATACGTACGACCTGTTCAACCGGCTGATTGGGCGAGAGCTTGATAGCGACGGGAATGGCACCGTCCACAAGTTTGGCCAATGGCGACCTGACCGACACGACCAGCGTCGCCAACCGAATCGTAGAAGAATCCGATTCGGCCCATGGTTGGGGTAAATTCGCGGGAGCGTTTGGAGTAGAAACTCTTGCTGGATTGGGAGCTGCTAAGCTTGCGAAATGGGCGGGACTATTCGGTAAAGGCGTCAATGCCGCAGACAAGGCGGCTGATACGGCCAAAACAGTCAATCAAGTTAATAAGGTGGCGGAAGGAACTGCCAAGGGAAACGGGCTTGCCAAGGAAGCATTAGGAAATATAGAGTGTCCTACGAATGGAGTTGCCCCAAAAAGTGGTCCTTCATTCAAAACGTAGAATGAGTTTCAAGCAGGGACCAAGGGGCAGTTTGCTAGTCGAGCGGAGGCAGCCAAGGCGTGGGACGCATACAAGCAGGCAAACGGTATCGTTACCGGAACCGTTCGCAGTTCGGCGGCGAAGCGGAACTTCCTCAAGGGCCTGCTTGATGATCCGAACGCGCCTTCTTGGATGAAGCCTTGGCTGGAAAAGGGTAAGGTTCCGCCTGGTTACGACGTGGATCACATATAGCCGTTATCAATTGGCGGTGCTGATGCTGCATCCAACATGCGACTCTAATTGAGGGAACTGCATAAGCTGCACCACAAATATTTTCGACCATGGGAGTGACAATTTGATGGTGGAGTCGAAGAAGGTCTTGGTCGCATTTGACCCTGACAACCCCGATAAGCAATCCAGCGATTTCCTTGTTCCGGTTCAGCTTGAGGACAACGAAATGGCACTGCTTGGCAGCAGGTCGGGGAAGTTGTGGAAATATGGTCTAGTCGTGCTGACGAGTCGAGCAGTCAATAAGAATGATCTTTTTGCAAAGTTGGTGGATTCAGGCCAGAAAGTCCCTGACGTGGAGGCTTGCCTTGCTCAACTGGAATCATTTGTTGTGCAATTGAAAACGGTGAAGATCGGGAACATCGTTAGCATTGCTATCGACAACGATGCTTGGCGATTGACCGTTGTAGCGAATACGCCCGGCGGATTTGCAAAGGCTCAAAACTAATCCGTCTTGAAACCTGACGGACTTTGCTTCTGCATCACGGTCTTCGCAGGCTGTGCCGGTTTGAAGGGCTGCAACCGTGCCGGTTGAGCAGGCTTCCACGGCTTGCGGTGTTGTCTCTTGTCGGGCGGCACGCCTGATGGCGGCGGCTTGGGCTTTTTGCTCATGCTCTTGTTCACCACTGAATCAGTCGGCAACGGATTCACCTTCGATAGCCCGATGACAGCGTTCTTGTCATTGAGCCACAGCCCTTCGCATTGCCGCCGCTCTCGCTCTGCCAGCCCTTCGTGAAACGTCTTCATGCTGGTATCTACGCACCGGCTGGCCCTTTCCCGTGCGTGCGTGAGCCGCCGGGTGCCCCGGGCATCTTGCCCGGGTTTGGATGCCGTTTCGCTTCTCGGAAGTCCACGACTGCAAGAGGCAAACTGGCCTCGGATTCCATAACAGCAGAAACCAGTCTGACTCTGCCGCTGCTAAAATGCCTTGTTGGGCATGCCCCTGCTTCCCAAGACACGGGCCAGAGGCACCGTGGCACACCGAGAGGTGTCATTAGGAAGTGCCACCTGCGGCTCTGCGAGAGTCGACCATCTCAATTGTCGATAAATCAAACGTAATTCGTCTCGAAGATGGGGTCGACTTGTAAACAAGGTTCTTCCGTGTTGGTGTCGGCAAAGAAAAGGTGCCAGGCTCGAATGGCATAGGCGTAAATGCTAAGTCCTTGTTGGCATTCGATCTTGAGTTGCGTTACCCTGCGCGGCGAAGGTGATCTGCTGCTGGAAATCAAGCATACCGCTCTCTGCGGTTGGGCAGGCCAGCAGTTGCCATTGGTTGGGCAATTACGCAAACGGTGTTCAAACGCCACAAAATGGCCAGGTGGCGCACCGTACGGCCAGATAAAGAATTTCTTATTTTCGGTTCACGGGCAGTTTACTGGCCTGCAATACAATCGGCTCCAGCGTGTGGCGAGATTGCCGGTTCTGTGACGGCGACGGCCATGCGGTTCTGTAATTCAAAGGGAGTGACGTGATGCGAGCCGTTTTCATGTGTGTGGCAGTGGCGCTATTTTCGACGGTGGTGTACGTGAACGATGTTCGCGCTGCAGAAAAATCGATTCCGCTAGATCAGTTGCCCAAGGAAGTGACCCATGCCGTGCAGCAGATGTTCTCCCACGCCAAGCTGATCAAGGCGTCTCAGGAAGAAGAAGATGGCGAGATCGAGTACGAAATCACCTTGAAAGAGAATGGCAAAACAATCGATGTCAAAATCGAGATCGAGGTCGAGTTGGAGATCAGCGAGATTGAAAAAGAGGTCGCCTATAAGGACTTGCCCAAAGCTGTGACAATGGCGTTGGAAAAATTGTATCCTAAAGCCATGCCGCAGTCTGCCGAAGCCGTTTATGAAGTGGAAGATGGCCAGCAAGAGCTAGAGTTTTATGAAGTTCAACTGAAGACTGCTGATGGCAAAACCGTGGAAGCGAAACTCAACGCGAGTGGTAAAATAATCAAGGATAGCGACGACGAGCAGGAGGAAGCCGGAGAAAAAGAAGAGGACGATTAAGCCATCTTTCCGAACACCTGTTCGCGACAACCGGAATAGAAACACAAGGAGTCTCCGTGGGCGTTCGTATTTTAGTGATCGAAGACGATGACGAGATCGCGGAGTTCATCGTGCGAGGGTTGCGCGAGGAAGGTTACACGGTCGAGCGGGCGGAAGATGGAAGAGATGGCTGGCACTTTTTGCAGGGTGGTGGCTGGGATGTTGTCCTACTCGACTGGATGCTTCCTGCGACCGATGGCTTGCAATTGCTTCAACGCTTTCGTCAGCACGATCACTTAACGCCGGTCTTGTTTCTGACTGCCAAAGATGCCGTTTCCGACCGCGTTCAAGGTCTCGATCACGGTGCCAACGATTATCTCTGCAAGCCGTTCGCTTTCGAGGAATTGCTTGCTCGTGTGCGTGTGCTGACGCGACGTAAAGATCAGACCACGACCATTCTTTCCTACCAGGATGTCAGTATCGACCTGGCAACCCAGCGAGCTGAGCGAGCAGAGCAGCGTCTTGATCTGACGGCCAAAGAGCAAGCCTTGTTGATCTATTTCTTACGTCATCCTGGCGAAGTGCTAAGTCGCACCCGCATCTACGAACAAGTATGGGAGGAACGCTACGACGGCCTGTCCAACACATTGGAAGTGCACGTCATGGAGCTCCGCCGCAAACTGGAAATGCACGGCCCAAGATTGATCCACACCCTGCGAAATCGGGGCTATGTGCTGCGAGAGGAATCACGGTAATCTTGTGACGCTCACCAATCGCCTTACGTTTTTCTTCCTGTTGATGCAGGCGTTTGTCTTGATCGGTTTTTCTACCGTTCTTTATGTACTCGCCTACAACCATTTACACCAGCAAGTCGAGGAACGTCTCGGGACCGTCCTCAATACCCTCAGCGGGGCAATCGAAACCGAACCACAAGGCTTAGAGTGGGAGCCGCGAGATCGAGAACAAAGTCTTAAGTTCTCGACGTTCGAGGATCATGTGGTCTGGTTGGTTTCCGACAACCAAGGGCAGATCGTCGCCCAGTCGCGCGGTGCCCACACCGAGCGTTTCATTGCCGAGGCGTCTACATCAAACCCGCAGACAGATGCCCAAGACAAAGACATCCGTTGGCAGATCGGCTCTTGGGAGGCTGGGCGACATTGGGTTCATTCTGATTTCGCGTTTCCCAATCACGCTGAGAGCCTCACGCCACCCTCCGATAACAAAGAAGCGAAGTATCGCTCGTTGTCGGTCACGGCCGGAGTATCGCTCGTCCCGGTTCAAACGACCCTGCATCGTTTGGCTTATTCGTTAGTTGGATTGTCAGTCGTCGTCTGGTCGGTTTCGTTTGCCGTCAGTCGGATGCTGTCTAGGCGGGCCCTGCTCCCTGTTCAGCGGATCGCCGTTGCCGCTGAAGGAATTCATTGTGGCGACCTCACGCAGCGGTTGCCGCCGCTAAAAACCAAGGACGAGCTCGACCGCCTGACTCACGCCTTCAATGCGATGCTAGATCGGCTACAAGAGGCATTTGAGCGGCAACGTCGGTTCACCGGCGAGGCGTCCCACCAACTTCGCACTCCATTGACGGCCATTTTGGGACAAGTCGAGGTCGCCCTACGCCGAGAACGCCCCAGTGCCGAGTATCGGCAAGTTCTCGAAACGGTTCATCGGCGGGCCAAGGGTCTCGCTCGGATGGTCGATTCACTATTGTATTTGGCTCGTGCGGATGCGGAGGCCCAGCTTCCCGCTTTCGAGCAATTGAATCTCGCCACTTGGTTGCCGCTACAGCTTGAGACCTGGTCCGAGCATCCTCGATCCAACGACTTGGTCTGCCGGGGAACGAGTTCCGAACCGTGCCTGGTTGTTGTACCGCCAGAGTTGATGGCAGAGTTATTGAACATCCTCTTGGATAATGCCTGTAAGTATAGCGAGCCGGGAACGCCTGTTACGGTGAGTATCCGCCGCAGTGCGGCAGCGGTTTCTGTTGACGTAGAGGATCAGGGCTGCGGTATTGAAGATGACAAGCTGGCGAATTTGTTTCTGCCGTTTTTCCGTTCGTCTCAGGCTCGCAGCCTAAGCCCTGAAGGCTGCGGGTTAGGTCTCTCCATTGCCAAGCGTTTGTCCGAAGTCTTTGGCGGTGAACTGACGGTTGTGAGTCAGCCATCGCGTGGTAGTTGCTTCACTTTGCATCTGCCGAGGGGCGGAAGAAATGATGACACCGCACCATAAGCATTCCTTCCAACGTTACGCCGCCACATCTTTTGACCTTGGAGAATATTTCCGATGACGTTCTTCGCCAAGATTTCTCATTTGATTCACGCCCGTTTTATCTGGTTGCTAATCGGCTCGTATGTCGTCGCAGCGTTCTTTCCAGCCTTGGGACTGTGGATTCGCTCGGTATCGTGGGGGACGATCAGCCTGCCGATGATGATGCTGGGATTTCTGCTGTTCAATGCCGGTTTGGGCGTTGAACTATCCGCGCTGAAGAAACTTCGTCACGATCCGCTATCGTTGCTATTTGGCCTCCTCGCCAATATGACGATTCCGATTGCTTACATCGGTTTGGTGATGCTTACCATGCGTCTCTGGCACAATCCTGACGAGGTGCAGAACATTCTGGTCGGATTGGCGTTGGTCGCCTCGATGCCCATTTCTGGCTCCTCGACGGCTTGGTCACAAAATGCGAATGGCAATCTAGCGCTGAGTCTGGGTCTGGTGCTTGGCTCCACGTTTCTCAGCCCGGTCGTCACGCCGATTGCACTTCATACGGTGGGCTTGATGACCACAGGCGATTACTCCGAAGACTTGCACGCATTGGCAGGCTCTCAAACCGGTTGGTTCCTATTGATCTCAGTGATTGTGCCCTCGATCTCGGGGATCGTTTGTCATCAATTGCTGGGCAAGCAGCGCGTCACGGGCAGCAAAGCGAAACTCAAATTAGCCAACTACGCTATCCTGCTGTTGTTGAACTACTCCAATGCTTCGGTTTCATTGCCACAGTCCATCGCTCAGCCAGATGCGGACTTTTTAATCGTGACGCTCGCGATTGTGGCGACCTTATGTGTCGTCGCTTTTTTCACCGGATGGCTAATTTCTCGGCTGCGGCATTCAGATTCGGCAGACCAAATTGCCCTGATGTTTGGCTTGGGCATGAACAATAACGGCACCGGCTTGGTTTTGGCTTCGATGGCACTAGCCGACCATCCGCAAGTCTTGTTGCCCATTATCTTCTACAATCTCGTGCAACATCTGATTGCTGGAAGCGTGGATCACTTAATGCTATACCGACGTTCAGCCAAAGCGCGCCTCGATGATCACGTTTCGAGCAGCGTGATCGACAGTAAGTTGTCACCAGAGCCACCGCTGGATAGTGACGAATTTGCCCAGCACAAATCTGCTTGATCGGCGTTGCTGATTCTAACGAAGCGGTGCGGACCGGCTGGCATGGGGAAGGTACCGATTCTCGAATGCATCGGAACAATATCGCTGGGTTATGCTCTCGCTAATCCAGCCCACTACTTCCTGGTCATTACCATCCCGCCTAGCATTTGCCATGCCCCTGACTAGGGGCGATAATCGTTCCGTGAATTAGAAGGCGATTGCCGTGCGAATCGGGTCGCCAGTTAATTACGAACGTGTTGGACAGAACCATAAATGATTTCGGAATTCGCCTGGGGAGCTTGCTAACAGTATCCATTGCTCCCCTGCTGCTCATAACAGCAGGGGAAGCGAATCGTTACGATGCGTCCCTTTTGTCTATCGTGTTAACGTTTCTCAGTAGCTTTTTCTTTTTTATCGCTGGATTCTTTTCCCGCCAGATCTGGAAGTCGATTAAAAAGCAAGAGTCCCGTAAAGAAGAATGAGAGATGGCGGTCTCCCTTTGGGAAATTTGAACTTTCCCACGTGTTAGTCTTTCAAGTCCAGCGTTAGCTCGTGTGCTCCGTCTTCGCTGACTTCGGCGGTTAGGCCAGACTTGTTGAGGTCGGAATATTTGAGCGGCACATGATACACGGCTTCGCTCTTGAGCACTTTGTTTCCGGTGGGATCGTTGGGATCGTTTTCGGAAATCAACTGGCTTTTGTCGACGGCCACTTTATATTTCCCTGCGAAAACGCCGTCTCCGGCGGCGACGGTCCCCATGTGGGCAACACCGCTCGAATCGGTTAAGCCGTTGGCGTACTTGCCGTCGTCGCTTACGAAGATAACCACCGCTTCGTCGATAGGCTTTCCTTCATACATCACGGTGACGGCAAAAGGGATCTTGCCAGGCTCCAGCGAAGTGCCACAGCCGGACAGAACCAACAGGCCTAAAATCGCCACGCAGCCGAAAACTCGTTGATAAATTTGCATCTGATAACCCTGTCCGACTTAATGATGTTTGCGCACGCAATCTAAAACTTGCTCAGGCGTTCTCTCCACGAACGACAGGGGCTTCGGTTGGTTGCCCCTGTTCCACTTGCGGCGCCATGCTTGAAAAATATTCACCCAATCAAACGATCTACGTTCAGCGAAGACCGGCAGACAACGTGCGTCAGGCCGGTCAACGGTAGCTTGAACGGATTACTGGGAGGAGGCCGTTTCACCGCCAGACTTTGTTGCCATCGCTCCCCACACACCATAGGCGCTGGGCGAACCGTTGTCGGAGTAGTTGCGGTAGTTCGCACCTTGATTGCCGGTGTTCACCGTTTCAGTCACAAAACGAACCGAGCCGTCCATCATCGCCACATTCACACCGCCAGGATGGTAACTGGTTGGCGAAAGCAGGTACTGGCTACCGCCGTGGCTTGTGCCATCGGCAATGAGCACCGAGTTGGGCGGAGTCGCTGCCATGACGGCCACAAACAAAATCGCCCCGTCCCAAGCACGGAAACCTCGCAGCGGCTGATTGCTGAAGACGCCGACGGTCGAGATGTAAGTCTTCGTTTGCTTGTTCAACAGCGGAGACAACGCCGCCGGAGCCCAACTGGTGGAACCAGGCTTGGTCACCACCGAACCGTAACCACGGTTGCTGGTCGGGCGAACCCCTTCCGAAAGGCCCATCGTGTTACTGGTCCCGTCGGTGATCGAAGACATCCGCGACCACGCATCGTTGAGAAACACGCCCGAGTTCATGCTGCCAGAGGTGTAGGTTCCGCCTGGGTACGAGCGATAAGGTCGATCGCCAGCGAAGAAATAATAGTCCGCCGCACCAGCCGTTTGGTCTGGGGCTTCCGGAGACAGAAGTCCACCTGCGTTGCTCGGGCAAAGGAACGAATCGACGGTCGTCTTCCAGATCGGATCGCTCGCATCGTATGGCCCAACCGTGGACGTCATGGCTCGATCGTACATGGCCGATTGTTCCATAAACGGCAGCACGGCAAAGCGAGCGTTCAGCCGATTGTTGCCGGCGTACGAAGCGGCCCCGCGCGGGTTACCGGCCCGCAAAGCGGGAAACGCATTGAACGCGTCATGGTAAAGCTGAACGGCTAAGCCGAGTTGCTTCAAATTGTTGGTACATTGCATCCGCCGAGCGGCCTCGCGAGCCTGCTGCACGGCCGGCAATAACAACGCAATCAAGACTCCGATAATGGCGATCACGACTAGCAGTTCGACTAGCGTAAAACCTGATCTGACTTTCATAATTCGTCCTACCGCAGATTTACTTAATATGTGAATATTTAGGCAAATCGTAGACGCGTTCGGAATGGGCGTCAACGAATCATTTAATTTACATTACAAGGATTTTCCTAACGCTTTGCATTGGCTTTGCGGAAGATAAAGCTCCCAAACTATTTGTAGAAGCCATTTAGGGGATGCATATTTACCGTTATAGATTTTTGCAAAAGAAAGAATCCTATATAAT
The DNA here is from genome assembly GCF_003335505.1 of Bremerella cremea. Classification (NCBI taxonomy): domain Bacteria; kingdom Pseudomonadati; phylum Planctomycetota; class Planctomycetia; order Pirellulales; family Pirellulaceae; genus Bremerella; species Bremerella cremea. The sequence continues at coordinate 29,339 of NZ_QPEX01000025.1, read as the reverse complement.
TTCCATGAAATTAGAGCTATTTAACAAGCGGCTTGTGCCTGCTTACGCCTTGCGTATCCACCCTAGGGGGGGCTCCCGATTGTCAACCCAACTGTCCGAAGCCCCTCCCCGTTCGTCCTGCGACATCCCTACCAGGCGCTGCTCGCCAAGGGGAAGGGAAAGCGTTTCGCCTCGATTCGCAGGGCAGGGGGCGAAAGGGCTTATTGCCGCACGCGGGCAATCGTCGTGTTGGATCTAATCGGGCTAAAACGCCCAACCCCATTTGTCGGCGAGTTCACGAGACGCAGCGTGGTAACTTCGCTGGAGGGGGCGAATTTTCCTGCTTGAGAAGGAAAAGCAGCAGTAGGTTTCAAACGGTAGCCTATTTACCTTCGAACCGTTCAGGAGAGTTCACCATGGCATTAAATCTTGCGATGCTTATGGCAGTGGGGGCGTTGTTTTGTGCCGACGTGCCGCCAGCAGATACCGAGTCCGATCGCGCTGCGCTGCAAGGCGTTTGGCTTTTGAGCAGTGGCGAAGCAGACGGCAAGGCCCTGCCAGCGGCGGACATGAAAGATGGCAAGCTAGTCATCGACGGAGACCGTTATACGTTCTCGCTGGATACCGTTGGGACGCTCCAAGGCACGCAGCACTTGGGGGAACTCAACGGCGTGAAGACGATCGACATCACCGACAAAGGGGGCGACCACAAAGACAACACTTGCCTGGGCATTTACGAAGTGGAAGGGGATGAGTTCCGCGTCGTCTTCTCGCCACCAGGTGAACCCCGCCCTGACAAGTTCGAGACAACCCCCGGCTCCGGCCAATGGATGCACGTTTGGAAACATGTGAAAGATTAGAACGCCGAAATCAGGGCAAACGTACCTACCAAGTCCACGTGCCATGCGCATGGCTTCAACCGCATGCCTTGAAAAAGTCACCCTGGTTGTTCCTCCTCGAACGCTTGTATCTGCACTCAAGAAACAAACAACGCGAACCACTTGAAACGGTTCGCGTTGTTTGTTTGTTTGAACGAATGCCGCAGCCGCGCGCTATCAGGCTCCGCTTTGCTACTTGCCATCCTTCGTCAAAGCGAAGTCAACTCCTTCGGCAGAGCCGGTGATAGATGCTTTTAGCGGGGTCAGTTCCATGGCGTTGTAGTTGGCATGGGTGATGGTTTTGATTTTGTCGCGAGTACCGCTATCGGGCACGCCCTCCAAAACCAGTTCCTGACCAACCACCTTGGTCCCCAGTACCATCACTTTCTTTTCGCCGGGGATGATTTCTGCGGTGTATTTGCCTTCTTCAATCGTACCACCACTCGCTGGTGTCGCTCCGTCAGCGGCCAGGAAGGTGATCGAACCCTTTTCCAGCGGTTCGCCATCGACGGTAACGTTACCTTTCACAGTAACGGTGTCCGATTTCTCAGCGCCGCAGCCGACGGTGAAAGAAAGCAGCCCCAAGGCAAGCAGCGAAGCGGCAAACGGTAAACGTGTCATAGTTTAAATCTCGAATCAGGTTTCAGGCGGGAAGTTAACAACGAAGCGCGGAAGCAGTAGAAGCTTCGCGGCTGAAAGGTTTCGGCAGCGAATCACAAATCGATTCGATGCCGAAACAGAGGATGTTCTTGGTGCGAAACCCAATTACGGCAGTTGCAGCGTTTCGCCACCGCGACCCGACAAAGCAGCCGTCCAGACGTTTTGTGCAACCGTTTCGGTCACAAAGCGGACCGAACCATCCATCATGCTCACGTTCACGCCACCAGGGTGATTGCTACGTGCGGCAATTTGGTATTCGGTGTTTCCACCCACCTGTTGGCATGGCAAACGGCGGTATTCGGGATTGGTCGAAACCGTGGTGCGGGCCGTACAAGCACGGCACTGATCGGGGACGTTCGAGTTGGGGGTGATAATCGACATGAAGCCAGGGCTACCTTCGTCGTTAAGCATGTCGCCTCGGTTGTCGTCGAGCTTGCCGGGCGAAGCAATCAAGATTTCCGAGAAGCCAACCGTGTTCGAGGTGCCGTCGACCAAGTCGGCAAAACGGTACATATGACGAATACCAAATGGCGAACCGGTGAAGTTTGCCTGATCGTTGGCGTTCTGGTGCAAGTGGGTGTTGCCCATGTTCGTTACGTAGCTACCCATCACACGCCAGTAGGTATCGTTTTGGTCTTGGGTGACGTTCGTTTTGTCGGAAGGGCAGTAATAACCGGAAACGAACACGCGATGCGTTTCAATGTTAGGCGATTGATAGAACGGCTTGGTGAAATCGTACTGGTCGGCCAAAGCGGTCTGTTCGATGAAAGGCCACAGAAAGACAGGCCAGGTAATACGCTGGTAGGTCTGGCCGTTCTCGACCTTGCCACCGCTGTTCATGCCGCCCAGGGGCATAAAGCCTTTGTTGACGTCGGCAAAATTGTGGGAAGCCAATGCCCACTGCTTCAAGTTATTGGAACACTGCATTCGGCGCGCAGCCTCGCGAGCCTGCTGTACCGCTGGCAGCAACAATGCAATCAACACGCCGATGATGGCAATTACCACCAAAAGCTCAACCAGAGTGAATCCGCGTCGGGTGCGAGATTTCATAAGTTAGGAACCTTTGTTTGAAATAAAGAGCGAAAAAGATCGTAGACGAAGAATGCTTGGCCTTGGTAAAAAACAGGCCATAAACTAGGCGACAATAGATGTGGGGAAGAGAGCTGACGATGTTTTCTTACACAATTATAGAAACATTACAATCCGAACACCAGGACAGTATTGAGAGATTTTGCGTTGTAATTCGGAATTAATGGCTGCTGCATTGCCATTATAAACATCGGGAAAAACCGCCATTCCGCAGAATCATGGGGAAGCTCCGATGTTTTTTTAATTAAATCTATGAATCTTGGTTTGTCCTCCTTTACGAGGGTTAAGTGGTTATTAAATGATCATTAGCCTAAAAAGCAGTTCTGCGGGGTGGGTATTCAAGCAGTCTGCAGAGGGAAGCGGTTTCCGCCACAAAGAATATCAATACGTGTATTTTGATTTGCTGCCTAAGTATGTATAAATTCTTATGTTTCCCTCGAAAGGGCTGCTTTAGCGATCATCGTGGACGAGCGCTGCTATTTGGGTGTAGAATTAAGGGCGTAATAATCCGCCGCTCGCACTACGGCCTTTCTCTCGCACTTGGGACATTCATGTTGGCTGGGAAACCGAACCACAATCTGTCGACTCCAAGTTGGGGGATGCTGTTTGTTCTGCTCGTAGGGGCGTGCTCGCCTCTCTTGGCGCAGGAAGCAGACGAGCGTATCGCAGCCGAACTAAAGCAAGCGAGCAGCCAGCAGTTGGTCGAACTGTTGGGGGCAGACGAGTATCCCACCCGAGAAGCTGCCGAGGCCGAGATCCTGACGCGTGGCGAAGAGATGGTCCCCCTGGTCCAGGCCGCCCGGACATCGCCCGATCTGGAAATCCGCATTCGCGCGACAAACCTCTATCAGCAGCTATTAACCCGCTTACGAAATGATCAATTAAAACGTTTCCTAAAGATGGACACTTCCGTCGAGTTGCCAGGCTGGAAGCGTTTTCAGCAGCAAAACGGCGACGACGAGGCCACGCGTAAGCTGTACGTCGCCATGCTGCAGCGAGAGTGGGATCTGCTGACGACCATGGAGCAGCAGCCGTTTCTGATCGACTATCTGTTCTTTCAACGGAGCAACAAGCTAAGCAACGTTCCGAGGTTTGGCGGTCAGGCATTCGAGATAAACGAAGGAAGTGCTGCGGCTATGTTTTTTGTGGCTTCGCAAGCCGATGTCCGCATTACGCAGCCCTCGATGGACCAATTGCGGTATCTGTTGGCCGTACCTCAGCTCACCGGCGACCTGCAAGACCCGCACAGCAATAAGCCTCTGCTTAGCGTCTTCGAGAATTGGTTGAAAGCCAATATCGAGTTAGGGCGTTTCAGCTCGGAAATGCGTTACATCGTGCTGTCGACCTGCATGCGCGAGAACATCCCCAGCGGGACGCTGCTGGCCCAGCAGATACTGGCCGACCGGGCGAAACCATCCTCGGAAGATGGCTTTGTGCAGTTGAATATGGGAATCAATGCCGAGCAGCAAATGATGTTCGCTATGCTGGCCTTGGCCAAGCTTGGCTCGCAGAAAAACATTCCTGAAATCGAAGCGTTCTTCGACGATACCTCCGCCATCCAATCGCAACTGGCCATTGGCGAAGAGTTTGGAACCGAACTCCGCGATGTCGCGCTGCTCGCCGTGCTGCACCTCTCTGGCGAAGATCCCAAAGAATACGGCTTCTCTCGCTTGGCGAACGATCCTACTTACTTGTACAACATCCGCTCGATCGGATTTCTTTCCAACGAAGAACGCAGCGCCGCCTTCGAGAAGTGGCAGCAAGCCCAAAAGCAGAAGCAAGAGCAGCCAGACAAAAAGTCGTAGCTGCGCCGTTCGACACGGTCTGCTAGCGTGCGAGCGGTTCGCATTGACGCCGCTGCAGGAAATTGGCATGATCTGGACGCCTGTTTTCAGTAGCGCTCCATGTATTGGTTGGACGATACTTAACATGCCGTGGATATCGTTCAAGGAGGAACCCCCATGCGCTATGTAGCGCCTCTGTTATTGATGGCAACCACCGTGCTGGCAGGTAGTGCCGGTTGCCGTTCTCCCTACTATCAAGACAAATTAGCCCTGTTGGGCGCTGGTACCGGTGCCCTGGCAGGGGCCGCGATTGGCAACGCTTCGGGGCATTCCACCGGTGGGGCGATCATTGGCGGCATTGTTGGTGCCACCGCAGGTGGTGCCGTGGGGTCGCACATAGACGAAGTCGAAGAACGCAACCAAGCGTTGTTTCAACAGCGTCTTGGTCGAAGCGTCGAAGGGGCGACCACCTTCCAAGATGTGATCGCCATGAGCGGCGCCGGCCTGAGCGATCAGGTAATCACCACGCACATTCGTCGACATGGCGTGGCCCAAGTTCCCCAAGCTCAAGATTTGATTTTTCTGAAAAACAACGGCGTCAGCGATACGGTAATTACCGCCTTGCAATCGCCACCCCCGACAGAAGTCGTCCAAACCATGGCCCCACCACCGCGGACGGTGATTGTCGAAGAATATCACTACGGCCGTCCTTACTGGGGGCCACCGCCACGTCGCTACTACCATCGTCACCACTGCCCGCCACCTCCTGGCGTAAGCTGGGGCGTCTCGTTCGGCAACTAGGCCGTGTGCAGAAGCTACAAACAACCAACTAAGGGGAAGCAAGTCAGGCTTCCCCTTTTCTTTTGCGCGGTCGTGGTGAATCTGGCAGGTTAACCCCGAAACTTCCTGAAACCGCCTCGGCCTCTGGTGTGTAAAACAGGTATACTAACCGCCATCGTTATCGTTTCCGCGAAGCACGATCGCCATTCGCTTCGGGAAGCCCCATTAAACAGGCCAGCAAAAACGGGTGCCATGCCTCACGTCCGCGTGAGCATGCGAAGCCAAGACAGGCTTGCCGACGAAGTTTCCGGCATCACAACCGCCGATCCACCCACATTTCCTTAGCACGCACAAGCCCATGAGCAGCGATCAAACCAACCCATCTGAACATGACGTTCCCCAGTCGCTCGCCCAGCAAAAGCCGCCTCGTTATGTGCCGCCCCGCTGGGTTTGGATTACCTCGGCTGTGTTGCTACTGATTGGCGTGCTGGGCCTGTACGGCGAACGATTGGGCAAAGGCCCTTTGGCTTCGCTCTACGACTTTGCCTGGTTCCTCCGCGATGGCAGCTTCTGCAACTTAATCATGCTCATCGGCGGCTTCTTCGCGCTGTTCATCCCGCTCATGTGGATCACGTTCGCCAGCAGTTGGCCAACCCGTGTTCGTCTGTTGCCCCTGGCCTTGATTGTGTTGATGGTGGGTGGTTTCTTTACGGTTTTCAAAATCAAAGCGGTCTCAGGTAACATGATTCCCCGCTTCGGTTATCGCTGGGCCAAAGACCCTGACCAGCGGCTGGAACAGTTTGTTTCCGTGGCGCCGCCAGCCGGAGAAAAAACCGCAGACCGCGCAGCGCTTCCCCCTGATCCTCACGCCTGGCCGCAGTTTCTTGGCCCTGAAAGAAACAACCGCCTGCCCGGCCCCAAGCTGGCCACCGATTGGACCGCGCATCCCCCGCAAGAACTTTGGCGCATGCCGATCGGCGCTGGCTGGTCTGGCTTCGCCGCGCAGAACGGGCGCATTTACACCATGGAGCAGCGCGACCAACAGGAAATGGTCACCTGCTACGACATCGAAAACCTAACCGCAGACGGCCAGCCTTCTCCCTTGTGGGGCGTGGGCGTGGAAGCCCGGCATTATACGTCCATGGGCTACTTCGGCCCGCGCTGCACGCCGCTGCTGTTCGATGGCCGCGTGTATGCCTTAGGGGCCACCGGCGTGCTCAGTTGTGTCGACCAAGCCACCGGCCAGGTTGTTTGGCAGCACGATCTTTTAGAGATGTACGGCGTGACGCCAGAGGTTGAATCGAGCAACATTGCCTGGGGCAGATCTAACAGCCCGCTGGCGTACGAATTGCCCGATCGCAAAATCGTGATCATCCCCGCTGGCGGTCCCGATGCCCAGAACAGCGAGGCGATGGTTTCGCTGGTCGCTTTCGATGCCGCCACCGGCGAGACGGTCTGGGAAGGTGGCCACCAACAAATCAGCTACGCTTCGCCCAGCGTGATTCACGTGGACGGGGCCGATCAAATCTGCAGCGTCAACGAAGCCACCATCACCGGGCACGACCCCGCCACCGGCAAGCAGCTTTGGGAAATGGAATGGCCCGGCAAATCGAACGGCAACGCGACCTGCTCGCAAGTCCTTCCGCTGGGGAATAATCAGTTCTTCGTCTCCAAAGGTTACGGCCAAGGGGCCCGCACCTTCGAAGTGAAGCCCGCCGGCGAAGAAAGCTTTAGCGTTGAATCCTTGTGGGATAACGCCCGCTTGCTGAACACCAAGTTCACCAACGTTTCGATCCAAGGGGAAGAGGTGTTCGGCATCGACGACAGCATCCTCGAAAAGGTCAAGCTCGGCGCCAAACGCCCCACCTGGCGCGAGCGCGGCTTCGGGCATGGCCAAGTCCTGCTTGTGGGCGATGTGCTGCTGGTGATGGGGGAAGAAGGCAACCTGGCGGCCGTCGATAGCCAGTCGGACAAGTACCACGAATACGCCCGCATCAAAGCCCTGTCGAGCGAAGTCGCCCCGACCTGGAATCCGATGTGCCTCTACGGCGACTTACTCCTAGTCCGCAACGCCGAAGAAGCCGCCTGTTATCGCCTGGCCACCGAAGATTAGGTTCGGCGAAACACAAAACGTAACGGACCAACGTTCACGGAAATCGCCTACCACCACATCAAAACCACCCCACCCCTAGCGACCGCCAATAGCCAGCGGGCGGCCACTGCAGGAATTGACGGACACGTCGGAACGCCCTAGCCCCAAAGGGGCGACCGTTAATAGCCAATAGGCGGCTAGTGCAGGAAGTGACCGACACGTCGGAACGCCCTAGCCCCCAAGGGGCGACCGTCAATAGCCAGCGGGCGGCGAGTGCCGGAAGTGACTGACACGTCGGAACGCCCTAGCCCCAAAGGGCGACCGTCAATAGCCAGCGGGCGGCCACTGCCGGAAGTGACTGACACGCCGGAACGCCCTAGCCCCGAAGGGGCGACCGTTAATAGCCAGGGGCGGAAGCCCCTGGAGATGGTTCGCAATAAATAACGCAAGCCCTGAAAGGGCGTCCGTAGCAAAGACGCACAACCGACGAACGCCCTTTCAGGGCTTAGGAGTTTCTCAGGAACTCTTTACCAGGGGCTTCCGCCCCTGGCTATTGACGGTCGCCCCTTTGGGGCTGGCTTGTTGGTGTCTAAGCGCTTGTTGGTGTCTAAGCGCTTGTTGGTGTCTAAGCGCGGGTTGGTGTCTAAGCGCGGGTTGGTGTCTAATCGCGGGTTGGCTGGTCTAATCGCGGGTTGGCTGGTCTAATCGCGGGTTGGCTGGTCAAGCGCTTGTTGGCTGGTCAAGCGCTTGTTGGCTGGTCAAGCGCTTGTTGGCTGGTCAAGCAGCTTCTGCGAGCCCTGGGTTAAAATAGAGTCGACCTCTGGGGCGCTGAACGCAACGCTCACTTCGTAGCCTCCTTGTGGGTAAGCCTCGGCGGTCGGGATGTACCAGGGGCCGCCGTCGCCGTAAGCGGCCGTGACCACAAAACGTGCTGGGGCTAACTGCTGGGCTTGCAGTTGGTACTCAATAAAACTCTCCGCCGGCAAGTGCAGCAGCGTCGCGTCGTTCACATGCAAGGCACTCAGCACGATCGGCATTTTCTTTTCGCAGCGTCGGAGCCAACCGATTTTCATTGCCGCCCGATTGCGATTGGCGTTGGCTGCCGACCCATCCGCAACGATCGCCAGCAGGGCCTCTTCCTGTAGTGATTCAGCCGGAGGAATTTGCACTTCCTCGGTTGCCCACTGCACCTGCTGAATCGGTTGCGGGCTCAGCGCGGATTCGCTTTTCACCATCGCCGCGTAAATGCGCTCGGTCAGCCGCGCACGGGCCTCCGGCGTGCCATCGTTATACTTGCCTGCGGCGACATTGCCGGAACAACCAGTGAAGTAAATATGCGTGCAATCTTGCTCCTCCGCTTGTCGCCGCTTGCGGGCCAGACCGACGAAATCACTGCTCACCTGGCCTTTCGCATAGTGGCTCATCGGATGGGTGGCGTAGTAATGGCACGAGACCAGCTTCTTCTCGCCGTGATAAAACGCCACCGTTTTCATCCACGGATCGATCAGCCCTTCCGGCAGTTCCCAGTGCCGGGGCACCTTGCTAGAGCTGCCCCGCCAATCGACCAACTCGCCAGCCTCGTTCACAATCCGCCGATTGCTGGCCACCTTCTCGACCTTAGCGTGACCGGTGGCGATATGCGTAACCGGCTGCAAGTTCTGCATCGCAGCACCAACGGCCTGGGAAGCTTTCTTTAAGCATTGTTGAAAGAAGTCGAGCTGGACCAAATGAGGCAGGCCTGCTTGGGCGCTGACCACCTTTTCCCCTTCCAGGCAAACAAACGGGGCATCGTGCTGATGAACGCACTGCACCGCCACGCGATCGGGACTGGTCCCGGCTGCCTGGGCGATCGTTTCCCGCCACTGTCCATGGGCTTCGTTCAGCAGGCCGGTCCAATCGACCGCACAAACCACCATCGGCTCGCCAGCCCCGACCAACACGTAACCAATCGCTTCCAGCGGATCGTCGACACCTTTGACCGGCGTGATCCAGCCGCCACACAGCGGATGCCCAACCGGCGGCGTCACATCGAACCGAAACGGAGCCATCTTCAGCCCCGCCGCAGCTTCCGCTTGAACCGCACCAGGAGCCAACAAACCGGCAATCCCCGCTGCCAAAGTGGTCTCTAGAAAATTCCGTCGATCAATCGCCATTACATTACCAAGCTGCAGAAGGAAGAATACGAGCGTCGAACCATAAACCAATCAGGCCAAGATACCACGTGACATCGGCAATTCCAAGCAAAACCTAAAGTGGCGTAAACCAGGAAAGCCCTCTAGCAGAATTCTCAGTCAAAAAAGACCGTGTGCCCCGGGCATCTTGCCCGGGCCTTCCACGTTGGACTTTCCAACCTCAAAAGCTGGCATTGGCCCCAAGGAACTTTACCAGGCAGACGCTTGCCTCCCTGAGCCAGCTTAGACGCACAATCTCTAACTTCGATGGGCTAGGCAAAATGCCCCAGGGGACACCAGCGACGAAATCCAACCTATTGCTTCGCTAGTTCGAAGTTGATCGTGTTCGAGCCTGCGAGAATATTCGCCCGTAACGCGGTTCGCTTCAAGCTGGCATAGCGCTCTGGAAGTTCAGGCCCGTCAATGGTCACGACAAATTCGCCGGGCTTGGGATCCTTGATCTCAAATTCCCCATCCTTGAAGAGTCATCCCTGGATTTGATTGTCCTGCGAGTAAAACAAAATCCGCCCTTCCGCCAGCGGCTTCCCGTCGACCTGGATCTTCCCAGACAGCTCACACCGAGGCACCTCCTTCGACGGCTCTTGCGCCTGAGAAACAACTACCCCAAACATCAGCAAAACAAAAACCAAACCCACCTTAGTCATCTGCCTGGCTCCTTAAAAAAAGATCAACGAATACGCACCGTGTCAGCAGTGCGGATTATAAGGGACGTGCTGGACATCTCCTAAGGTTTTGCTGACGGATGGCTAAGTGTAGATAAGTTAAGAGAGATGCCTATTAGGTTGCCCTTTGAATTAACTGCACCATCCAAAACATTTCCCTTGACCACCCCCAGTACACTGTACTACAACTGTGTACTCTCGGCCGTCAACAAGGGACATCTTACTTATGTACATTCGCATAGAACGGGGGGCGGCTACGCCGATTTCTCGGCAGATTGCTGAGCAGGTTCGGGCTCAGTGTTTGGCGGGGTTGTTGCGGCCGGGGGATTGTTTGCCTTCGGTCCGGCAGTTGGCTAGTGAGTTGGTGGTGAACGTCAACACCGTGGTGCGCGTGTACGAGAAGCTGGCCGCAGAGGGCTTACTGGAGATGCGGCATGGGGAGGGGACGTTTGTCTTGCCTCAAACGACAACGCGCCAGCAAGCCGCCGAACTGAAGCAGCAACGGCAGCAATTCTTGCGTGAATTTCAAGCGATCGTCCGTCGCGGGCTACTGCTTGGGCTAACCGCGAACGACCTGCGGCGCGAGCTAACCGCCGCTTCGACAGAAGTCAAAAATCATATTGCCATGGCAAAGGATGAGGAGACCAAGGGATGAGTGAGCCTGCGATCGAACTCGATAAACTGGCCAAATCGTTTGGGGCCAACCAGGTGCTACACGATGTCTCGCTGAGCATCCCGCCGGGGCAAACGTTCGCCTTGCTCGGACGCAACGGGGCAGGCAAGACCACCACCATTCGTATTCTGCTGGGGTTGATTGCGGCCAGCAGCGGCCAGGCCTGGGTGAAAGGGATCGACCCGGCCAAGCACCCGCTGCATGTACGTGGCCAGGTGGGTTACCTGGGGGAAGATCAGACGATGTACCCTTGGATGACACCGGTCGAGCTGTGCCGGTTTCTGTCGGCCTTTTATCCGACCTGGGACGCTGCTTGGGCCAACGAACTGCTGAGCCGCTTCGAGATCCCGCCGCATGCCCGTATCGGTCGGCTTTCCAAAGGGCAGGGGGTGAAGCTGGGGCTGATCGCGGCCTTGGCCCATCGCCCGTCGGTTGTGATTTTGGACGACCCCGCCATGGGGCTCGATCCGGTCGCGCGGAAGGAATTCAACCGCCACCTGGTCGAACATCTTCAGGCCGAAGGGACGACGGTGTTGTACAGTTCGCACTTGCTGGATGAAGTGGAAGCGGTGGCCGACAGCGTGGCGATACTCGATCAAGGCCGCATCGTTCGCACCGCCGCTACCGACGCCCTGCGCGACGATGTGAAACAGCTTGTTCTGCCATGGGATGCCTTGGCGAAAGCGCCGCAGCCAGCTTGCCTGCTCGACCTGCGACGGCATGAAGATCGCGCGGTGCTGGTGATCGATCAGGCCGAGCATTACCTGGCTCAGCTTGCCGCGGTGCAAATCGAACCCCAAGTGATTGACCTGCGATTGGACGACATTTTCGAGGCGTTTGTGATTGGCCGGACGGAAGGCTGGCCAGAGCAACCTCGTGCGGCAGAAGCCGTTTCGGTTTAACGAACGCTGTATTCTCAGGAGAATTGCCATGGGTAGTTTGTTGTGGAAGCAGTGGCGCGAGAACCGAGGCTATTTGCTCTTGTTCAGCGCGTGGATGGTGCTGGGGGCTGTTTACTGTGTGGGGTATGAAGTCGCCTATCAATTTCGCGCGGCGGTGGGTGGTTTCAGCAGTGTGACGCTCCTTTATGCGATGTGCGCGGCGCTGTTCCTGGCGATGCGAACCGCCCAAGGAGAGCAAACGGATGGAACGCTGGTGTTCAGCGCTTCGCTGCCGGTTTCGTTGCGGCGGATTGCCGGAACTCGCCTGGCCAGCGCGGCAGCGACGTTGGCCATCCCGATATTGCTCGGGGGTGCGATCATCGCGTTGGCCTTAATCAGCGGGCTGATCGAACAAGCATCGCCGCGACCGTTTCCCTATCTCGAGCGTTTGCCCCAGCGAGAAACGGGCACGCTGCTGACCTCGCTGGAACAACTGGCCAGCGTGACGGCGATTGCTGTGCTGGGTGGCATTCAACTGCTGCTGATCATCAGCGTGATCGGCTGTTGGCTGCGAAGCCAGGCCCAGGCTGGTTTTATGGGCGTGTTGGTAACGGTTGCGTTCTTTATCTTCGAGGGAATTATGTGGTATGGGCCGCAGCGACCGGCCATCGCGCAGCTGGTTTACGGAGCGTTCGTTCCGCAATCGCTGGTCGTGCAGTGGGGCTATGCCGAGGAAATCGGTAGCTACACCGATCACGAGTTGGCGTTGTACCGCTGGCCGTCGCTCGGCTTGGCCGTGGGTGTTCAGTTGCTGCTTGGTATCCTCTTTACCACGCAGTACGGGCGACTACGCGAACCGGCCACCGAGAAGGGACCAGGCCGCTGGCGATGGTGGTTGCCGGCGGTATGGTCGTACGTGCCGATACGTTTACCCAGTCGATTATTGGCGATGATCTGGCTGGAACTACGTCAGGCATTCCCACTGGTGATTTACGGCTTCCTGTTGTGCTTGTTGGTTACCGGGGTCACCGTGTCTATGGAAGACTTAGATACGGCACCCTTCGGTGATTCGTTCCGCAGTCAGTTTCCCCACACCGTGTTTTTTATGGGGATGATCTGGTCGATTGTGGTGGCGGCGGGGATTTACTCAAGCGACTTAGGGGAAGGATTGGGCACGTTTTGGCGATCGCGTCCGATCTCGCCTGGCATGTGGTTCTGGACGAAATATGTCGTGGGGTTGGTGATGGTCCTCATGGTGCTCGATGGGGGCGCGATATTGGTGGCCGGGAATGCACCACATAAAGGGCCAACGGAAGGAATGAGCTGGGCGTTTGTGGCCTGTTTCCCGATTCTACATGCGTGGCTGTACACGCTGGCGGTGCTAGGGACGTGCTGGACACGCAAACCGGTGATCGGCGGCTTCCTGGCAATTGCTGCCGACGTGCTGCTCACGATAATCGTCACGGCCTTTCCCGCCACGAACTGGATGGAACCGGTGAACGTTTACAATCACCTGCACATGGCCGAACTGGCAGGCGAGGGGAACCTATTGGCACACGGCTACCCAGTGGTGTTCGGCACGCTGGTCGTTTCGATTTGCCTGGTGGCCTGGCTGGCCTCGTACCTGGCCCGCCCCTTGCAGCGAGAACGAGGCTGGCTGCGATTGGCGACGTGAAAAAGGTTGCGGCCTACTTTAGCGGCTCGATGACTAGCATCCTTATTTTCCGCTTTTCCTTTACGAACTCTAACCCGGTTTGGGAAGAAATGGTGGCCAGAACTAAGTTCGGGTCGTGGGCCATTTGCAGTTCGGCAGGCGTTGCCGGACTGGGGGCGTGAAGTTGCCACGAGATGTTGCTTTTTGGCAAGTCGGTCGCCTCGATGACAATCGGTTCCTTAATCCAGCGGCCCAACCATTGATTGAATTTTTGGAAGGTGCCACTACCTCCACCTGCTCCACTGTTAGGGTAAGGGAGTGCCCCGAAGATTTGCAGCTTATCGTAGCGCGAGGCGTCTTTCTCCGGCGTAAATTCCGGCAACGGTTTGAACTGGTATTTGCCCTTCATGACATAGACGTCGCGCTCGATATCGGCAAAACGCATTCTTATGTTCAGCTGTAATTGATCGTTCAGAATCGTTTCCAGCTCGGACAAAAGCCCTGCTCCTTTTGCCTCAGGCCGTATCACCCAGTCGCCGCTGAGTTGCGTTTGTAGGAAATCTTTGGGAGCTTCCACGTTCTGTGGATAAAGATCCAAGGTGTCTTCCAGCAGGGTTCCTAGCGACTGCCCGCCAAACCACAGGCCCCAATTCTCAAGCTTGTTGTCGCTCCAATGGAAGGTCATCAAATCGGGCCCCTTGGGAATCAACTCATACTGTCGGGGGTAACGTGTGCGGTACCATTCGTGCCGAACCTGGGGAAACGGTGGCGCGATTCGCTTCAGGTTCTCGTCGGGCGAAAGCCGATAGCCTGCTTCGATCATGGCTGCCAAATAAGGTGCGGCTTCTTGTTTGATCTTACGCTGCCGCTCGGCGAACGAGAGTTTCGGTTCGTCTGCCTGCTTCTCTTCTGCCGCCGGGGCGTCCATCTTGTCGTCGGGTGCTTTCAAGACAACCGTGGCGTCTTGCTTGCGCAGCTGCTCAAGCGTCGGCATATCGGTGGTCTTTGGGTTCGCCATCATATCGAAGGTCTGGAAATCAGGATGCGTTACCCGTAGCCGCAGTGGATTGCGTTTAGGGGATGGCTCAGCCGCAGGCTTGCCATCCGCCGTATTACGTCGCGCTTCGGTTGTCGTCAGCTCGCGATCGGACGGAATGTTGTTAGCGGTCCAGCGGCCTTGGGAATTGGTTAAAATGGCCGAAGCTTCTGCGGCCAGCCAGTTTGCCGCCACCGGTCGCTGGCCGGGTTCGCCGGAACGAACCGGCAGGCCAGCGGTGCCGTTTTGAATTTCAATTTTCGCCCCAGCAATCGGCTTTCCGTTGGCATCGAGCACGCGACCACCAATGGTGGTTGCTGCGGTGAGTTGGAAGCGGAATTCGGCAGGCAACTTGTCGCCATCGGCTTGCAGTTCCCGCGACCACATTGCGTGCAGCGGAACATACTCTGGCTGCGAGACCCACAACCGCAGATCGCGCGATTCGCCTGGCCAGGTAATCACCACTTTCCCGCCGCCATCGGTATAGTATTCGTGGTTCTTGATCGTCGGCTTGTCACTTCCAGCCAACTGATAGACCTGGTTCTGAAACACTCTTGCACCAGCAAGTGGGTGCCCCTGGGCGTCGGTGACAAGCACCGTCATTTGGCTCTTCTCAGCCGTTTTTGGCTGGGTGGCTGGCGGGTCGTCTTTCTTGGCGGCATCGTTCAGCTCGTGAAAGGTACTGGCCACATCAAACAGCGAGCCATGCGCGGCGACGCGTCCTGCCGAGTCGAGGACGACGCAGTAGGGGTACATCTTCACCGGGTAGCCGCCGACCAGTCCTTCCTTGTTTTCCGCCGAAAGAAACGTGGGGTAGGTGTGCTGGCCTGCTTCGATCGCGGCAGCGACTTCATCTTCCGGCGTGCCCGCTGGGTGAATGCCAATTACCTGGCCTTTTTTCGCGATCCGATTGAGGAGTTCGTAATCGTTTTTGCACGGACCACACCAGGCCGCCCAGAAGTGAATCAGCGTCGGCTTGCCACTTAGCTGCGGCTTTTCCCCCAGCCACTTGCCATCCGTTAAGGGAGGCGCGGCCTGACCGACCAGCTTTTGCAGCGGGGCTTTCAGCTTATCGAGTAGCTGCTGGTTTTCCTGCAGTTCCAACTGCTTTTGTTGCACCAGGTGATCGATCTCGGCTTGGGCAATCTCTTCCCGCCATTTGTACTCGACCACGGCACCAGCAACCCGCTGGTCCTGTACGAAGTCCCCTTCCTGCGGCCTCAGTTCTTCGATCCGCTGCGTGAGGTCAACGTCGGTGCTACATTTCTTCACGCGGCTTTCAGCGCGGAAATAGCGGAACTTATTCTGGTCGTTTTGGCTGTAAAGCCAAGCCGTTCGGTCTTCGACAAACGGAACCCACACGCCAGAAGTAATTTCACGATAATCGCGGAAGAGAACGTACTTCGACGGGCGGGCCATTTCGTCGAATCGCGATTCGTAGAAGGCATTGCCGAGTTCGGCTTGGTGGAAGGGGGGCAGCTTGTCGTAGTATTGCTTAGACCAGTCGCGATATTCTTTGTCGGAAGTGAATGTTTGGCCCGCGATTTTCTTAACGGTCGGGTGCTGATAGAATCCGCTGTCTATTCGTCCCATGTACTTGTAATGGAGCACGGCCCGGATCAAGCCTGTTTCTCGTCCGATCCATAACCGTTCGGCCCGACCTTTGGATTCTACAATGTCGCACAGTTCCCCTTCTATCTCTTCCTTACCGAGATGGCGATAACGGACCATCGAAGGTGGCACGGTGTTGTGGCTTACACCATGATGGTCGTTGTCTCCCCACCAAAATTTACGTGGGGTTGCGATGATAAACTGAAAAGTGAGCGGAGTCGAAGTTTCCCAGAACGCCTGAAAATCTGGCCGTCGATAAAACCATGGCGTCTGCTCGGCGCGATATTCCTTGCACCATGCCTCGGTCAAGTTTCCGAACATCAACTGATGATAGTCCGCCGGGCTACCGTCGTCATTTTTCGTACCGGGTGAGTGCGATTCAAAGAGTGCTTGCTTACGATCCCAGGCAAAGATGTCATGATTGTCGATCCATTTTTCTTTCGGTACCGGTTCGGTCATCGCCTTTCGCAGATTTTCGAGTGAATAACGGTCGACCTCGGTCATGGTCGAAACATCACCGTTGCGGTAATCGACTTCGCAGTAAAAGCGAGGCAAACGATCGATCGCCCGCGCCTTGGCATGCGCCGCCACGGCCAGCTTGGTCGCTTCTTCATCGCTCATCGCTGCGGCTACGTTTTCTTCGTCGGCGGCGGCCTGGCTGGCTTCGAGCGCGAAGAGACTGGCCAGACCAATCGCGACTAGCAGCAGGAGCATCGCGCCGGCGGCTTGCGGAGAGCGTGCCGGTTGGCCAGACAGGCGACGGATTCGCTGGAGGAGCGAACCTCCATTGGCCGCGACTGCCAGAGGTGTATTGCTGCGAAACGTTTCTACCGCCAGCAGGGCCTGCGAGTAGGGCAGCGGGCCATGGCAAAGCTGGGCGGCCATCGCATCGCAGCAGCATTCTCGCTCTTTGCGAATCTGGGCCGAGGCCCACCACACGGCGGGATGAAAGAACAGCACCGTTTCGGCCAGGTTCTGCAGCAAGTTCACCGCGTAGTCGTACCGACGAATGTGGGCCAGCTCGTGCGCCAAGATCGCCTCCAATTGGCCAGGCGTTAGCCCGGCAACCATTTCAGTCGGAACCAGAATGACCGGTCGCAGCCAACCCAAGACCATCGGCACGGCAATCGTCGCCGTATGCACCAGGCTCACCTCTGCGTGTACCTGCAAGCGATGACGTAGGCGTGCCAACGGGTCGAGCCAGCGTCCTTCGGCAATGGGCAGCCCTTGACCACGCAGCCGCTGCACAGCAACCCAGTTCACGCCTAGCCGCAACGTCAACAACGCGACGCCAGCCAACCATAGCAGCACCAACCAATCGAGCCACGGCGTTAGCGCTGTCGATAGCTGCTGGTACCAGGTCGATTGTGCGGCAATTGCAGGCGTCAGGGGCACCGCTTCGCTCGGTGCTGGCGGCTCGGAAGTTGGTTTGGTCAACACTGAGGCCGACTCGAATGCGTGATTGGCTGGCGGCACCGGCTCGGCGGATGGTTCAGAGGCTTCCAGCAGCTTCGTCTCTTCCACCGAGGCAACCACCGCCGGTTGGGCAACCTCCCAGGCAAACGTCAGCAGCACCAGCGCCGCCATGCCAGCCAGGGCGGTGCAAGCCGCAGTGTAGCGAACCTGGGGTCGAGCAAACGGCAGGCACTGTAGCGCGATGAACAGCAACAACCCCAGCACGGCACCTTGCCAGAGAAAATGAAGCAGCGTCCAGCCACAGGCATCGAGAAGCGTATCGACGTTCATTTCTGCGAGTCCTTATGCCCTTTGGTTTCCAGGTCGTCTAACAGCTCACGAATCGCGGCGAGATCTTCCGCCGAAGCGGCTTCGTCCGAGAGGGCCTGCATCACCAGGCGAGCAGGCGATCCGGCAAACACACGGCGGACAAAGTCACGCAGCAATTGCCGCTGGGTTTGCTCGGCGGCGATGGCAGCCGAGTACACATGCGACCGCTGCGACTCGTCCCGAGCAACCAGCCCTTTGTCGAACATCTTCTGCAAGATCTTCAGCGTCGTCGTATATCCGGTCGCGGAATCAGGCAGCGCATCGTGAACTTCACGCACGGTACTCGGCCCGCGCTGCCACAATACGCTAAGCAAAGCGAGCTCGGCTTCGGTCGGTTTGGGAAGTTTCTTTTTCATGCCCGGCATCTTATACGACGTTTGTCGTAGATGTCAACGACATTTGTCGTAGTTTGTGAGCCTGTGCGCTTCGTTGCAGAAAGAGAATTCACCTCAGAGAGCCCTAAGAGGGAAATCGGCAGAGTGAAGTACCACCGATTTCATCAGGAGCAAGGCGAAGAGAGTGCCGTTATAATGCCCTGATTTGCTGTCGAATACCTTGCCAGCGAGTCTGCCCCAGGCAGAAATGACCGGGGGCGTATTGGGTGGTTTGCGGTGTGGCTTAACCAGCGTTTGCGGTGATTAGCTTATTCTCATCTGCTTCGATGGCAAGTGTTTCTCGATAGTCTGGTGCTGGTGGGTGCAATACAAAGGTGATGAGCCCATGGTACTGTTGTACAGCGTCGATGATTTCTTCTAACTCGACCCGGAAGTATTCTTTGCGATAATTTACTCGGTTGACTCGGCGTTGGTTAAAGTGCTCGTGCAATTGTCTTTCCAGGGCAGGTGCATCTTCCGAGTAGATCATTGCGTGGATATCGAACAAGAAGGGAACCGAAGCATCGCCCAGTTCTTTGACTCGTTCGTCCGGAACCAAACGTCTGGTCATCCCAATCTTATAAACATGGGGGCCGAAGCTGCCAATATTCGAGAGCACATACACGTGCCCACTTTTGGTTAATTGGGCGCGGGCGATCGCCTTGGCTTTGCGATCGAGTGCTTCTTGGAGTTCTGTTTCCAGCTTAGCCACAAGCATCGCTAATTTTTCGTTATGCTTGCCATGTTCATCCGCTAATTGTTGTCGTGCTTCTTCCAATGCTCTGGCTTTGACTTTTTCCTCTTGCTCGGCGGTCTTTCGTGCTTTTTCGATTTCTCGTTCTGCTTTGGCTTCTTCTGCCATCTGTTCCCGAATTTCCCGTTGAACTTGCTTTTCTTCCTCTTTCTTAAGTTCTAGTTCATGGGCAAGACGTAGCTCAGCGATTCGTACATCTAGGTAGCCAGGCTGAATTTCAATTTGATTTGATTGCCCTAGTTTGTTGATTTGGTCGAATGCACGCGTAATGCGTTTTTCAATCGTCGCGTAATTGCCATACTTGACTTTGGCAACTGCAGCATCGCATTCTCCGTTAAATGCTCGCAACAGTAATTTGACCGTTTGCTTCATCATTTTTCGCCCTTCGGCCTCGCTACCGCTGACGGTCCACTGCGTACGACAAATAATTGCCGTCATGGACGCTGCCGAGGACTCTGGCGGGATAAGTTCAAGAGCGAGTTTCGCCATTTCTTTTTGCTTGGCGACCACGGTATCCATGTGAGACTTATAAGCGGCGGAGGTATCATAATTGTAGTGCCGCTTGTGCATGCCGATTTCGTCTAACGCAAAATCCTCTTCGCTCTCACCTAATTGGCACTTTAATTGCTCGATGCGTGCTGCAATGGCTGCAGCATCCGAGGCTCCCTTCAATACGCCCTTGTGATTATTCAGCTGTGTTTCAATCAGTTGCAGTTCTTGGTTGAGCAGTCGCTTACGATTGCCAAGTTCGGCCTCGATACCTTCAAGACGTTCCTTCGCTTCTGCGGTTGATTTACAGATGCCAAGCATCTCGACAAATTTGGCATAAGCTTTTTTAAACTGATGGATCTGCTGCTTATACTGTGTGATCGATTTGGAAAGCTCGTCGGACTCCTGCTGGCACTTGGCCACATGCTGCTCGGCGTCCTCTATCTGTGAATACCGGGCAAGCTTTAACTTGTCTTGAAAAAGGATAAATCCTAGGCCGGAAGCAACTACCGTCAAAATAATACAAAGAACGCCTAGAACCAAAGACAACATCAGATACCGCCCTACAGACACACGCAACCATTGCAGAAACCCGCTCCCATAGCAGATCGTTTATCTAAAATAATCTCCTGCTTGGGGGGATGCAACAGCCGCTTAAAGTGGTGTGCCGCCAATGCCCACAGGGTAGCGTGATACCATCACGCTGCCATGTGGCGTTATCGTGCGGGCTTCCTTAGTTTTCTAAGGCTTCGATCTGCTCCTTCAGTTTTTCACGTGGGGCGTTTGGCAGGGTCATTAAGTATTTCAACGCGTCCACTTGGGTTCCTGGGATGGCTTTGTGAATTTGAGCGAGTTGCTTTTGGATTTCGGGCGGCGTTTTTTCTGGGTCGAGTGGTTCGATATTGGCCAGGGTTTGTTCGGCCTTGGGTTGGGCTCCTGCTGCGGCGAAGCAGACGGCTGCTTCTGCTTGGCGTAGTGCTTTCTGAGCGTTGTTTTGCTGGTAGTTTGCCAACCCCAGCAGGTATTCTCCGCGTAGCTCGAAGTCGGTGGCAAGTGCGGCGAGACTGGCGCTGCCAAAGAAATAGATGCGAGCCTGATCGCTACTATCAGGCTTCGACTTGGCTAGGGCCAGGGCTGTTTGGGCAGCCGCTTCCTGGTAGCGACCGGCGAAGAATAGCTCTTGCGCTGCCATGCCGGGAATCCAAGCTTCCCGTGGTGTGTCGGCTTCTCCTGAAGATGCCTGATACAGTTCGGGAAACAACGCCATCCCTTCGTCGATGCGGTTCAACCGGAACAACTGCTTGATCTGAAAGTCGAGCCCCAAGTAGCGTTCGCGTTGACCAGCCCAAGGGGCGTTTGTGACTTTCTGCGCCCAGGTCAGGGACTCTTCGTGGCGGCCAGCATGGGAAAGCATCGCGCTGTATTGAAGGTAGACCGACTTCTTTATCTCGTCGTTCTCTTCCGCTTCGGTCAGCATCGTTTCGAGAACTTTGATTTGTTCTGCAGGAGAGACACCACTGCGAAACATCTGTTCGATCTTCTGCTGAACGAGGTCAGCGGCCATCTGTTTTTCGATAGCCGATTGGCGAAGCAGCAGCGTCTTGTGCAGTTCCGGATCGGATTGTTCCGACTTGACGAGGGCCTGTTGCAGGAGGCCGTTCCAATGCGCCCCCAGGACCGAGTTGGGAACATGATCGAGGAAAGCAGCAAGTTGCTGCGGGTCGTCGACGGCGTCGACGCCTCCCTTGTGGGTGATCGCGGCGAGGACCTCTCCGGCGGCATTCATTTGCTGGATGTCGGCTAACAATTTTGGTTTGTCGCCGTTAAAGCCGATGATTTGTCCGAAGATCTTTCCTTCCAGATCAATCGCCAGCAGCGTGGGGAAAGCATGCACGTCGTACTTCTCGCTGAGCGCTTCGTTCTGCTGAGCCAGCGCATCTTCCAGCTCGAAGCCGGTTGGGAAATCGAGCATTACCGGGATAAACGATTGCTCGATTGCGTTGACAAATTGTTCGTCATGCAGCGCAGCCGCTTCCAGCCGTTTACAAACCACGCACCAGTCGGAACCGGTGAAGAACAAGAACAGCGATTTGCCTTCCTTTTTGGCTTCTGCTTTCGCGGCAGCAAAATTGGTTCGCCAGGCGATCGAGGTAGACTCTTCGGCGCGGGAAACATGCGCGAGCAGTAGGGTTGCCAAAAAACCAAGGGCAACTAGTGTCTTGCGGAAGTAAGGAAGCATTAAGCGCTCAATCGAAAGGGGGAAGAAAGGAAGTTGCCGCACGCCGTCCCCAATGGCGGCGTGCGGCAAGACAATCGTGCGGCTAACGTGACCTGGCATGTTACCGCTTGGGTAATTGCGACTTGGTCAAGGCAAAGTCATAGACCTGCGAGCCTGCCTCGACCTGGCGCGAAGCCATATCCGAGGGGAGCCGGACGCCAGAGCCATCGCCTAGCATCGGGCCCATCTTCGGCTTAAGCGTCTCTTTGGCGTAGTACGACGAATCGGGCATCAAGTCGATCTTGATTTCGTGTTCCCCCAATTCCGCGCCTTGAAACTTGCTGGTGTGGTACACCGTATAGTAGCCGTTGGAATCGGTCAGGCCAAAGGAGGGACGCCCACCTTCCTTGGGACGAAACGAGATCGTAGCTTTATCGAGCGGTTCTCCGTCGACCGTAATGACACCGCTGACGTAACCAAGATTCACCGGCGGCTGGGAACATCCGGCTGCGATCGGCAAGATGCCCAATGCGAGGATCGCAAGTCCATTTTGAAATCGGAGTAAGGAGGGCATGGTACTTATTTCCATAGATGAAGCTGACCGAGGGATTGAAAACGAGAAACCGAGGCGAGCTAGGTTTAGAAATCCCGCATTACCTGACCATCGTTGACCGCCACGAGTTGCTCGTAGGTGCTGTTGACGAAATTCAGATCACCGGTGGTCAAGTCGATTGTTTCCGGGATGAAACGAACCGAACCATCGCACAGGGTCATCATGACGCCGCCAGGATGATTGCTGCTTACGCCTCCGTATTGGCCATAAATGGGATCGTTGACACCGTAACTGGCCCCAAACACGACTTGTGTCATTTCGTTTCTCAGGCCGTAGGAACTGGAAGAGACATTGTTCCCAAACAGGGTGCCGGCATTGGTCGGAATCAATGTAGCACTGGACGCCGGATGGCTGATGGTCCAATTCCGTTCGCTGAGCAAAGCCGAATTCGAAAGACCATCGGTAATTTCAGCCGTGCGGTTCGCGCCGTGCGAAGGCATCGCCCCGTTGGCATACAATCCATAGTTAAAGACACCGTTGGGCCAGTCGACGTTCGTGGCGACATCACCCCGGAAAAGGCTCGAGTCGAAAGAACAATTCGCCGCGATGTAGTTAGAAACGGAGGTCTCTGTTTCCTTACCGCTCCGGCTCTTGAGCGTCCGATTCACGTTGGTGTCTGGCGCGGTATCCGAGGGGCAGCGAAACTGAGCGTAGCGCTGCTGCATAACGGTTAGGGCCGTCGGATCGTCGAGTTGATCGGCCAGGCGTTTGCGTCCTGGCTGCAGGGAATCGTAAACATTGCCCATTTCAATGAATGGAAGCAAGGTTGTGCCCCACGACCATTGCGATGTCCCGCCCCCGGGGAATGGGGCCGACTGATAGTTGCCACGCGTGATACCACACTCTTGATCGATCGAGGCGTTGGGAAACACGCCATAGGTATCGTGGTAATTATGAACGGCCAGGCCAAGCTGTTTCATGTTGTTGCTGCAGCTCATCCGCCGCGCGGCCTCGCGTGCTTGCTGCACCGCCGGCAAAAGCAAGGCAACCAACACCCCAATGATCGCAATCACGACCAGCAGTTCGACTAAGGTGAAACCGGTTCTTTTGTCTGTCATCGTGCCCTCAGAGAAATTAGGAAGGAGGATATCGTGTTAGGGTCGACTAGGCCGTCAGCCAGTAGTCGCCGCTGACGCTTGTGCCGTAACGCAAAGTCCATTCCAGCAGCGATGAGGCGTTCAGACAGTTGCGGAACTCCGCAGAACTTCTTAAGTGATTGACAGACAATAGATTGGCGCGTTAATTGCTTGTAGAAAGGAACGTTATGTCCAAGGAAAAGTCCTGTTTTCCGGTAATTTCGGGTCAACTGATCGATTCAAATAGGTAGATTCGGCGCATGAGTTCCTCTATCGAGGTAATCAATTTTCCTATAATTTCTGCTTTAAGATTAAGCACAGTTAGTGGAGGTTGACTTCATCGTAAGCAAGAGCACTCCTGCTGCCGATCTTCTGGCCATTCCCGGGCACCCTTCTGGTGGTAAACAACACCACCTACGATTTAACAATGTCTGACCACGCCAAAACCATTGCCAATTCGATGCCGGTCTCGGCGTCCCCAAGATGGTCGAGCTTCGCCGAGTGGACCGACACCGCCGATGCGCAGCGGAACATGACCGATCACGAAATTCGTGACTGTCAAAAATTCCGAGTCACGCGGGCCCGCTTCACTCAGGCATTTACCGATCCTCCCATGTCGGACTACTACATCTCGTTGGTGGTCAACAGCCGCAGCCGCGAGTCGCTCGATCTCGATTTCGGGCATGGTCGCTTTCGCCGTCCCAATCGGATTGGCGAGATTGTCGTGGCACCGCCGAATTCAGAAAACCGTTGCAACGGCAGAGGCCCCTTTGAATCGCTGATCGTGTCCTTTTCCGACGACGTCTTCCGACACCAGACCAACGATATTTTGGAAGGGAGTTCCGTCTGCTTGGATGATCTGCATCAGCAATCTTTTCAAGACGCACGTATTCAGCTGATGATCAAACAGCTGTGGGCGATCACCTCCACTGATGTGCTTGGCAAGGAACTGCTTCTCGAAGGAATGTTTCTGGGGGTCGTTGGCCAGATGCTTGCCCTTTCGCAAAGCTCATCCACCAAGCTGCGGCCCCGCCCCAGCGAGAAGCTGGCCTCGTTGCCAGGCGTGATCGACTACATGCACGCGAACTTGTCACGTAAGATCCAGCTCGATGAACTGGCAGCGGTCGCGCATGTCAGTCGCTCGCAATTTACCAGGGCGTTCCGCGCGTCGACAGGAAAGTCGCCGCACACGTTCCTGCTCGAACTACGGATCGAACAGGCTCAAAATCTGATTCGCCAACATGGCCCCGAACTGCCGCTGCAAGAGATTGCCGCAAGCTGTGGCTTTGTCGATCAATCTCACATGAGCAAACACTTCCGCCAAGTAACCGGCGTCTCACCGGCCGTGTTTCGCGATCGCTGCTAGTTACGAAAGACAATTGTAACCGGTCATTGGTTCATTGGCCGTTCGTGCAGGCGGTTGGTTTGGTAGGCTTCGATGAGACGTTCTAGCATTTCAATGCGATAACCGATCCGCTGGCCTCGTTCGGTATCGCGGGTTTGACGGGGAGGATCGAAGACACGGATGTTTTGCACTTGCGGGATAATATCGACTCCGTCGCGAATGGCCGCGTCGACCGATTCGAAGTGGCTGTGCTGAGCCAGCACGATGCGGCCTGGTTCCAGCACCAGCGTGTAGCCGTAATCGCCGTATGCTTCGGAAAACGCTCCGTCAATCGTGATCGCTTTGCCGCTTCGTTTCAACGGCGACTCGCCTGCTTCGACCTTTACCGGAACGTGGCCGTTGACAATCAAACCGCCATCCGGGTCCATGCCGAATTCGGCCAGCACCTTGTCGCAGAAATCAACTTCATGGATCAGCGAGAAGTAAGCGTCCTTCGATTCGTGATGCGAAGCTTTGTCGGCGATTAAGTCACGCTCGAGCGTGGCGATGCGGTCTTTGCCGAACAAAGGGGACCGAGGTCCGCTCCACAGGTACCACAAAAAGTCGACGTCCTCCGGTTCCGCCTCGATGACCGCGCGGCGGACCACCTTTTCGATTTCCTCGAACATCGCGCGTCCGGAGAGTGACTGGCCGTCGATTTCCAGCGGCAGGAAGTTGCCTTCGATATCGGTCGGGACGCAGCCATGGAAGATCAGGCATTCATCCCGGTTCAAATACATCGAGCCGTGCCCCACTAAAAATCGCATCTGTTCCCGCATTTTCTGGCTGTTGAGAAACGAGTGCTGCAGGGCGGCCAAGCAGGTCTTTTCTTCGGGCGACAGTTCGTAAGGGTTCTCCGGGTCGACGGTCGGAAAGTGGGTATCGAGCAGCGGGTAGACCTTGCCGTCGATTTCGATGGTGCCCTCGGCGTGGTTGATGCGGTGCATCAAGCGGCGGTGATCGAGATGCCACTGCGGGTTCCGCTCGATCAGCTTCCCTTCCAGCTTGAACTGCATGATGGCAATCGCCTTTTGCATGCGGGCCACCACTTCGCGCGGCCGCATGCCTTCCCCTTTGGGCATGAAACGCTGGGCGGGATCATCGGCGTAAACCGTGCGGGCCAGGTGTTCGAGCGGGGTAAGCGGAACGCTGTACCCTTCGTCGAGCTGGCCAATGCGGCGGTAGCGGAGCGAGATCCGCAGCACCGTGCAGATCGCTGCTTCGTGCCCGAGCGAGGCGGCCAGCCACAGGACGTCGTGATTGCCCCAAATGAACTCGACGTTCGGCTGCAAACGGAGGTAGTCCATCACGCGGTCACCGCGCGGCCCGCGATCCCATAGGTCGCCTGCGATGATCAGTTCGTCGACGGCCAGGTTCCGGATAAGCCGCCCCAACAGATGGATCAGGTGCAATGCTTTATCGCGGCGGACGAGTTCGTCTAAGATGGCGCCGATGAATGCCGGGCCTCGTTCGGTGGAAGGGGCGTGCATCATTTCCAGCAGCAGCTCGCGATACTCGGCCGGAAAGACATTCGTGGCCAGACGTAAGCTGAAGTTGGAAACGAGGAACCGCAACAGTTCCAACTGCGGCATCAACATCCGCTCGGCGTAGGCCCGTATTGCTGCTGGTTCGGTGACCGTTTCCCCCACGCGCTGGGTGACTTCGGCCGGGTAAAAGATCAACGTCAGGAACTCTTCCTGCTCGGTCGGCGACATGGTTTCGGCGAACATCTCTTCGACCAATGGCCGCAGCGTGCCAGAGGCGTTGTTGATGACGTGCTGCAGCTTTTTATCTTCGCCATGGATGTCGCTGATGACGTGGACCACACCTTTGGGTAACGTTTGCACCGCTGCCAGCCGCGCCGATTCGGCGATGGCCGCATCGATGTTGGGAAACTGCAGCGCCAGCAGTTCAATTAAGGAAAGATCGGCTTCGGCCCGCTTGAACGAATGCGACGTGGTTTGCACAGGAATACTTTGGCTTGCTGGAATTCTAGGGGTTTGCCGACGACTTTGTGGGGGACGTTTCCGCGACCCACTAGGTCGGTTAGAAGGAGTTTCACGCGAAACGATGCGAGCAGTTTACGAAGATTCGCTCTGCGGTACAAACCGGCTTCGTTCAGGAAAGGATGGGGATGCGGCTACGGTACGAAGCGATTACGGATTGCTCGTCAGCAAAGACGAACCGACCGGGGTAAAGCCAGCAAGTTTTAACGCTCGGGTGGCGGCCGGATGCTGCATGAAGAGGTTCCAGACGTCGCCGGTTAAGAGGTTCTCGGCCATCAGCAGCGAAATACCGGTATCGATCCCGATCACATCCCGATCGACCCAGCCGGTGCTGGGATTGAAGGCGTTGACAAAACCATACCGTCCGTAAATTTGCTTGCCGAAATTGGCCTTCTGATAGTTCAGCGTCCGCAGGGCGGTTTCCGGAACGGCGGCCAGCCCGCCAGCGGCCGCGCTGGGCACCACCGTACCGTCGATGCCTCGGTCTGGCTCAACTCGCCCAGGACGGTAAGGTCCGCCCCAATCGCGATAGCCCTGGGCACTGTCACTGCTGGTCAGGCCCCACAAGTCAGGGCCGTAGTGGCCAAACTGCTCGGGATACTTCTGGGCCAGCTCGATCTGAAAGGCAAGCTGGGCATGGTGCGCGGCGATGGTGTTCTCCCAGTAGTTCCGCCCTTGTGGCGAGACATATTGCTGAAAGTTGAAGAACGCGCCCGGGTATTGGTGGACGAACAACGGGGGATAGCTGAGGTAGTGGTAACCTCGGTAGTTCAACATCGGTTCGCGCCGCCAGGCTTTCCACGAGGAAGCAGGAATCGGGTTGCTCGGCGCGCCGATGGCCAGCAGCGTGAGTATCAAATGTTCGCTGAATTGATCCCATTGATACGGCAGCACGCCTTGCTCGGGGCGGTACCCCATGTGCAGGCAGCCGCTGTCGGCCAGCATCCAAT
Source organism: Bremerella cremea (assembly GCF_003335505.1). Classification (NCBI taxonomy): domain Bacteria; kingdom Pseudomonadati; phylum Planctomycetota; class Planctomycetia; order Pirellulales; family Pirellulaceae; genus Bremerella; species Bremerella cremea. The sequence goes on along the minus strand of NZ_QPEX01000025.1, from coordinate 1,719 downwards.
TCCAATCGATCCGCTCGTAGAGTTGATCGGCCAGCGAAGTGATTTCAGAATCGTCTGAAAACGCCACCGAAGCGGTCATCGCCCCTGCCAGCAGCAAAGCCGTATCGATCGTCGAAGCTTCCGACTGCAGCGCGCGGGCACCGGAACGGGTATCGAAAAAGTGATAGAGAAAGCCTTTCTCGTGCGCGGCAACTTCCACCAACGACCGGAGCATTCGCTGGACGCGCTGTTGGATCTGTTCGCGCGGAATCCAATGGTACTTGGCCGCCACGGCGTGCGCGGCCAAGCCAAAACCACATGCCGCGCTACTGGCATACGCGCTATGGCCGGTTCCGTCAGCTGCGGCACGGTCTGCCACAAACTGGGTGGTCGGTTCGACGGCTTCCAGAAAGTAGCGGTAACAGCGCTGCTGCATATCACGGAGCAGGGCAATGTCTGCTTCATTTACGTCACTGGCAGACGGATCAGCCGAATAGGCAGATCGCGAGAGAAACCCATTCAACGCCCAAGGCAATGAGAGCCCACCCGCGAGGAAAGCACGACGCTTCATGCGCACACTCCTCTTAAAATGGAAGGAAAAGCTAAGGAGGGAAACGCTATTCCTGTCGCCCGGGGCGACAAGTCACACCGGGCGGCAGGAAACTAGCGGAGAAATGGCGTTGGTTCGTGTTATTCTAGATGCCACACGCTATCAAGTAAAGGTGAAATTCCTGCGGCTAACCTCCTTTTATGGTGAAAAGAATTCCCCGTATACCTCTATTGGGTTGCTTGCATCTATTTCGCCAGACCTGCCCATTTGGTGACTTCGGAGCCAAATAAACCACCTCCCAATCGTGCCTCCCAGGCAACATGCCAAGATGTTGCAGGCCATCACTAAACTGAACTTGCCCATTCATTCAAGGATTCGTCCAGCAGAAAGCAACCTGGCTGATGGGCTTGATCCATTTGGGCAGTCAAACGACGAAACACGGGCAGGATGCCCGGGGCACACAGATTTGATATCTGGCTTGCTCTTTATTCGTGGTTCATTACGGCTAACAATCGTAGAAGCCAATCGGGGATACCATTCGGCCGAACAAGGCACACTCCCACTCTGTGTGCCCCGGGCATCTTGCCCGGGATGATACGGCCTCCACTTCAAGGATGCCCACACTAAATTGAACTCGACGATGTATTCAAGGATTCGTCCAGCAGAGAGCAATCTGGCTGATGGGCTTGATCCATGGGGGCAGTCAAACGTCGAAACACGGGCAGGATGCCCGTGCCACACAGAAGGGGAATCGATTGATCAGGTTTGCTTTTTGCCTTTCATGGTTAATTGCAGCCCCCTGCCATTCTGCGGCTAAAACGTAGTCAAACCATGGTTAAACGAACCAAGCTCCCACTCTGTGTGCCCCGGGCATCTTGCCCGGGACGATACGGCCTCCACTTCAAGAATACCCACACCAAACTGAACTTGGCCATGCATTCAAGGATTCGTCCAGCAGAAAGCAACCTGACTGATGGGCTTGATCCATTTGGGCAGTCAAACGACGAAACACGGGCAGGATGCCCGGGGCACACAGATTTGATATCTGGCTTGCTCTTTATTCGTGGTTCATTACGGCAAACAATCGTAGAAACCAATCGGGGATACCATGCGGCCGAACAAGGCACACTCTCTCTGTGTGTGCCCCGGGCATCTTGCCCGGGATGATGCGGCCTCCACTTCAAGAATGC